>JALYIG010000339.1 GCA_030775885.1 Acidobacteriota bacterium
GTGCTCGGCGGGCCTGATCTGTACGTCGAAGCGCTGCCAGAGGTATTTCCAGGCAAGTATTTGGTCCGCGACTAGGTCATCCATTCGACCCACGCGCGCTATAGCTTTGTTTGCCTCCAGCCGGCACTCTGAAACGGCTTGATCGCGCGAAGTATAGAAAGACGCCAGCTTCTCGAGCACCAGCGTCTCGCCTTGCTTAATGTCGATTTTTAATTCCTGCCCAATGTATCCCGGTTGCTCGATGACCAGGCGCTCGGGCGCGAGAAGATTTCCGCCTAGGAACGCCTGTGTTCGCGCCGCCTGCGCGACCTGAATGTTCGACTGGCAGGTCCGCACAAGCAGACACACGCTGTCCTCGCCAACGATTTCGCCCGCCAGAGACTCCAGGTGCTTGTTGTTGAACTTGCGGTAAAGCTTCGCGCCCGCGTTGACGATGCGTCCATCGATCGCAGAACGCACCGTGACAGTTGACGACCAGTTATCGGCCGTCAGCCGCAGTTCCAGTGCGCCAAGATGCATGCTGCCCATCGATATCAGGCGCCGCTCTCTAAGCGTACTGCGCCGCCCCTCGGCGTCCTCGAAGCTGATACTCCGCATCAGCAGGCCGTGCTGAAGATCGAGCTCCTGTCGATAAGACAGGATCGTCACGGTTCGGGCATCGAACCATTGCTGTTGGGCTATGCGGAACTTGAGCGCTAGCCAATTTGGGCAGTTCACGAGATCCTCGTTCTCGACCACGCGGCTGGCGATGTTGGTGCGTAACCGGTTGTAGCCCCCTGCGAGGTAGGTCCCCGGATAGTGAACGTCATCCGCAACCGCCCCGGCAGCGGCACCGCGCGTCGCGAAGTAACCATTCCCCAAAGCGCATAAGGCTTCGCGGATGCCTTCTCTCGACGGATGGAAGCCCTCATAGACCAGCGACCACATAGGAGGAGGTTCCAATCCGACCTCAACTTGCGCCAGATCGACCACGACAACATCGGCGCCAGCATCGCGCAGCGCCAATGCGTGTCCGATGCGATCCACCCCGATCACGCAGCCAAATCGGCCCGCACGCCCGGCTTCTACGCCGGCGATCGCGTCCTCTACGACGACGGCACGTAAAGGTTCAACCCCGACGCGCCGTGCCGCCTCAAAAAAAGCATCCGGTGCCGGCTTGCCCGTGAGTTCGAGACGCGCAATGTCCGTCCCATCCACTCGCTCGTCAAACAGTTGCGTGATACCCGCCGCTTCGAGCACCTCCGCGCAATTATTGCTGGAGGACACAACTGCAGTCTTGATCTTCAGCTCTCGGAGTTTGCGGACCAGTACGACCGACGTTTCATAGGGATCGACGCCGTCCTGCTTAAGATGTTCCAAGAAATACCGATCCTTCAGCTTACCCAACGCGTGGATGGTCTGGACGTCAGGGCCGTCTTCAGGTGTACCTAGCGGCAATTTGATTCCGCGTGACTCGAGGAAGGATGCCACGCCTTCGTAACGCGACTTGCCGTCGACGTAGCGCGGGTAGTCAACATCGATATCAAAGGGGACAAAAGTATTTCCTAGCTGGGTGGCGCTCCGCTCGAGAAATCCGTCGAACAGCTTCTTCCAGGCCGAGGCATGAACACTTGCCGTCCTGGTTAGTACTCCATCAAGATCGAAAAGTACCGCGTCGTAGTCTCGCGGGGAGAGCGTGATCACGACTTGCATCGATCCTCCTGGGCGGCGTGTTCTTCAGTCCGTTCGGGCAGCTGGCGTGCAATATTCCAACGCGGCAAAGTTACCTAATCTCTTGTCGGTCGCCGTCACGTCGGCCCACGATCATGCCACTCGTCGAATTAGACCTACATTCCGGTTGAGAAGTCGTTCGAATCGATTTTCATCTTCGTCCACTTACTTGCTTTCGCTTGACGACGTCACTGGGGAGTCGTGGGGCACCTCGGTCTTACCGGGCTGATGGATCCCTGCCAGCTTTGTGCGTTTCAGCAGCAGCGCATTCGCCGCAACGATGAGGGTACTACCAGACATTGAAAGTGCCGCCACTTGGGGACTGAGTATGAAGGGGTACAAGACGCCCGCCGCGAGCGGGAATGCAATTACGTTGTAACCCACCGCCCACCAGAGATTCTGGTGCATCTTGCGTAATGTTGCATGGGACAGTTCGATCGCGCCGACCACGTCATATGGGTCGCTCTTCATCAGCACCACATCGGCGCTTTCCATCGCTACGTCGGTTCCTGCGCCAATGGCAAATCCCACGTCGGCTTGAGTAAGCGCTGGCGCGTCGTTCACACCATCGCCCACCATTCCCACTTTTTTCCCCTCAGCCTGCAACGCTTTCAACTTCTCGGCCTTCTGCGCGGGAAGAACGTCGGCCAACACGCGATCGATCCCGAGATCCGCCGCGATACGCTTGGCCGTGGCCGCGTTGTCGCCCGTTAGCATGACTACCTCGATGCCACGTTCTCGTAGCTTTGCTACCGCAGCTTTGGACGTTGGCCGGGCGGCATCGCCAATAGCAATGAGGCCAATCACACGGGCGGCCTGAGATACATGGACGACGGTGCGACCCTCGCCTTGGAGGCGGGTGGCCTCCGTCTCCAAAGGTCCGAGTGCTAACTTTTGCGTATCCATCAAGAGGCGATTGCCGAGGAACACGGTTCCGTTGGCTGTCTCGGCACGCGCACCCATACCGTCCAGGCTTTGGAATCCGGTCGGTGCTGTTACTGTAAGCTTCGCTGACCGGCGAAGGATTGCCTGTGCGAGCGGATGACCCGAGCCCTGCTCGACGGCGGCTGCCGCTGTCAGAACCGCGTCCTCGGTCACTCCTTCGGCCGGTACGATCGCAACAACCTCCGGCTGGCCGAGGGTGAGAGTCCCTGTCTTGTCGAAGACGATGACGTTGAGCTTAGTAGCTTCTTCCAAGGCTGAGGCGTTCTTAAACAGAATGCCATTCGTGGCTCCCAGGCTGGTGCTGACCATGACCGCCATCGGGGTCGCGAGTCCCAGCGCATCCGGGCAGGCAATCACAAAGACGGTGATGGTCAGCGTCAACGCGAACAGCAGCGGGTGTCCGATCCAGAAAAACCACACCAAAAAAGTCGCAAGGCCGCTGACAAAGGCGGCAATCACAAGCCATTGCGCAGCCTTATCCGCCAGGAGTTGCGCGGGTGCTTTTGAGTTCTGCGCCTCCTGAACCAGCTTTACAATCTGCGCCAGCGCTGAGTCCGCTCCGACCTTGGTCGCCTTGTAGCGGAAGCTGCCGCTCTTGTTGATCGTCGCCCCGATCACCGTGGCGCCGGGTCCCTTCGAGACTGGCATGGACTCGCCGGTGAGCATGGACTCGTCCACTTGCGATTCTCCACTCTCCACTGTGCCATCGACTGGGATCTTTCCGCCCGGCCGCATTACGATGATCTCGCCCGCAACCACTTCCGCAGTCGGAACTTCTATCTCGACACCCTTGCGGAGAACGGAGGCCTTCGCGGGTGCGAGTTTCATCAGGGCCTTAATCGCGGACGAGGCCCCTGCGCGAGCCCGCATCTCCAGCCAATGGCCAAGCAGGACGAAGACCAGCAGCATAGCTACGGCTTCGAAGAACTGGCCGCCGCCCTTGAAGAAGAAGGTGGTGGCGACGCTAAAAATGTATCCGGTGCCGACGCTCAACACCACCAGCATCGCCATCCCCAAGGTGCGAGTTTTGAGAGCTCGCCACGCGGAGACGAAGAACGGCCAGCTCGGATAGAGGATGGCTGCGCTTGCGAAGAAGAACAGCCACAGGTTGAGCTCTATCCCAAACGGCGGAGCCGGCGGCTTGAAGAAGCCGCCCATCGGTGCATAGACAAAGATGGGTATGGTGAAGACCAAGCAGATAAAGAAGCGGTTCCGTATGTCGCGGACCATCGCAGGCAGGTCCTTACCGCCATGGCCCATCTCTTTCGCCATCTCGTCGGACATGGGAGATTGTGGCGCTTTCGCCGAGTGGCCTTCGTGACCATCCACGGGAACACTCGGGGGTTTTGCAGCCGCTGCGACATCGGAAGACTTGGGTGCGGTTGCTACAACGGTCGGCGGCGGCACGTCCGAAGCCGCTTGGTCCTCGTGACCATCGACGGCGGAAGTGGCGGCGGGTGCGGAGGAGGGAGTGATGATCGTGGGAGTTTCCGGCGGAGTCGGAGTGGCCGGCTCATACGCGCCCAGGCGCACGGCAGACTTGATATCGGCGACCTGGAGTCGAGTTTCGTCGTAGCGCACTGTGGCGCTTCCCCCGGCAAAATTCACTGTCGAGCTTTCGACACCCGGCACCTTGCCAATCCGCTCTTCGACTTCCTCCACGCTCCATACGGACAGCATGTCGTGCACTTCAATGACGCTCGTTTTCATCGAACCTCCTTAGGGTTGCCCGTCGCCGATCACCTTCGTAGATTCGAGGCCGAGGTGGTTCGCTGATTTGACCCATTTGAACTGGTATGTCAGTTGCAAAGTGCAACTGTCTGAGGTCGCACCAACCTGTATAGAGCCACTGGGTCTGACGAGTATCGTCCTAGCCTTTGTCATAGTCTTGTGGCTTGTCGCCCGCAGGAGCGGTCGTCGCTGACGCAGGGATGTCGGCCTCCGCGGCTGGTTTCTGCGCAGAGGAAGTAGGCGCAGGTGCTGCGTCCGATCCGGATGGCGAAGATTTTGGGGTCATTGACGGCATCGCGTCTGGCATCACTTTGTCCGACTGTGCGCCGCCTGCGGAGGCGGCAGGAGCAGCGGCGGTTTCGGCCATGGGAGCTTTAGGCGCAGCGGGTCCGGTGGCTGTCGGAGGAACGCTCGGTGCGGTGTGGCCTTCGTGCCCATCGCCCCCCGAAGGGGCGTCCGGGGCGGCAGACTTGTACGCGCCTTGGCGCACCGCCGACTTGATATCGGCTAGGCCGAGGTGGGTTTCGTCATAGCGCACTGTCGCACTTCCGCCAGCGAAGTTAACCGTAACACTTTGAACACCCGGCACTTTGCCAATCCGCTTTTCGACTTCGTCTACGCTTAACACCGAGAGCATGTTGTGTACTTCCATGACACTTGTCTTCATCGTGCCTCCTTGATGGCTTACCTACTCAAAACTTCGCAGCGACTGGGGCAGCTGCATTCGGCGATCGATGCTGATCCGGCAAACTCCGGGAAGACACTTGCGCTCTTGTCATCCTCTCGATGGTCCCGTTAGGACGCCGCAGGCGATCCCCGGCAGAAACGCCGGTCCCCGGGAACCCCCCAAGGCTTCTGAATCTGAGGTGCAAGTAGATCAGCAGGCTCAGGATTGCCGCGAAAAAGCACCAAATTGAAACCGTGGCCATGACCTGCACGATGTACGCTGCGATGAAGGACCCCAACGTCAGAACGCCGAAAAGCCTCACGAACCCGTGACTTGAGAAGAAACAACTGAAACACGTCGCCGCAAGGTAAAGGTCCATCATGGGAATCACGTAGAAGTGTGGCGACAGATAGACGATATGGTTGCCAATGACTTCCGCGACTACCGGGCTGGCGACGATGAAATAGAGCAGGTAGAGACCCACAGCGACCCCCGCAGCTTCGAACGCAAAGATCGCATTCTTACGCCAACGGACGGCTTCAAGATGTCCGACGGCAAAAGGTACGTACATGGGCCAGAGCACGTGTGAGAATGCCGAATACAGATATGTCATTACCTGCTTGAGGAGTGGTGCGTCGTGGCTGAATGTCAACCAGATGACGCCTTCGGTTAACTGCTGTATCCCAAACAGCAGCGGAATCGCTGCGAATGGCAACTCCGTTCTCGCCTCCGCTCTCTGGATCGTTGCCACACCAGCCACACACAGTGAAGCACCAGCTATGAAACTGGCCGAGGCTGAAAAGCACATTCGAGTTACCCCTTTCTTCTGCTCGATCTCTGGAGACTCAGGTCGGATCAAACAACAAGTCACCGTACTTCATCGTGTTCCTATGAGCCGATCACGCCTTCTCGCCAGCGGCAATGTAAGCTCCGCCGAGATATAGATTTGTGAATTGAATAAGATCGAGATGTTCCTCCAACGACTCCCAGGGCTTCCGCGAAGCCATCTCGATGGTGCCGCCGAACGGACCCGTTAGCAACCTGGCAAGCGCCGGAGCGGCCTTATTCATCAGCCAACCCGAAGGCCTCTTGAAGTCAAGAATGACAAAGCGTTTGTTAGGGGCGAGTGCCGTGGCCCCATTCCGCACGACATCGTCGAAGTCGGATACCAGAGTCAACGCAAATGTGGAAAGTATCCCGTCCAATCCAATCGGAAATTCATATGCCGTGACGTCGCTCTGGACCAACTCCACGTTTGACCATCTATGGGCTCTACGGAGCTCACTGGCCTGAGCGAGCATGGCATCTGTGAGGTCGACTCCAATAATCTTTCCGTCAGGCCCGACTTGATCCTGCAAGAAAGTGAAATTGAGTCCCGTTCCGCAGCCAAGATCCACTACCGTGTCGCCCGGGTGGAGGGCAAGCGACTGAATCGCTCGCTTGCGATAGGCCCGATGGCGGAACCCCGCAAGGTAGAGGAGCAGCGTACTGCGGTCGTATCTACTGGCCCGCTTGCGATAGATCGAAATCAACCCGGCAGAGGCCTCGTCATTCGCCTTAATCACCGTCGAGTTCGTTCGCGCATGGTATGGGGCCTCAGTCATCTGCATAGGCTCCTTCGGCAGTTGCCATTCGGACGCTTAGTACATCGCGTTGTCGCCATGTCACATGTTCGTAGACGCTACTCCAATACATACCGAAGCCAAACCCGAAGAGTAGCTCCTCCAACGGCAGCCCAGCCGGCCGCCATGCAATCAAATCACCAAGATTCCAAACTGCTTCGATATACCCAGGCCATACGAGTTTCAGACCTAGAAGGAAGACGGTATATAGCGCGAGAAACAATGCCCCCCCGATCAGGGTATTGCGCCACAGATCGGGTCTGCACAGGCCGCTTGCCAAAGCACCAGCGAACAATGCCGCGATAGCGGGATAGATAGGATTCCATCGCAACAGCAGCAACACTAACAACACTAAGAACGGGCTCAAGAGTGCGGCCAGATGCCAGCGATGCAAGTCAGATGTTCGATCACCATGTGGTAGTACATGCTCCGCTGTGGGAGCCAGAACCTGATAGCCCGCCACAGCCAATCCGCCAATAGCAAAGCAGAAAACCAGACTCTCAATGTCGAAGCCCGTTCGATGTGCCAGATCGAATAAACTCGGCGGATTCCAGTACCGTGGAACGAACAAGAGCTCAGTCAGACCAAATGGTGCCGTTAGCGCACTGGCCCAGAGCATGGGGGATCTGAGGGTCGGCCTCGCGACAAACAGCACGCTCCACGGGACCAGGAACGCACTGGCCCAGACGAGCCACACGTACCGGAAACTCGGGGCAATACTGGGCATGGCTTTCACCAGCAACAACGTTGGAGTTAGCCGCAGCAGGAGCCGCTCTTCGGCGCTCCGGCGGATTTACCCACGTATTGCTCTGGATTACGATCGAAGCTTGATTTGCAATTGAGACCGCAGAAGTAATACGTCTCGCCTTTGTATTCAGTGTGTC
>JALYIG010000340.1 GCA_030775885.1 Acidobacteriota bacterium
GTCTATAGAAGCCCGCAATTCCGAATATGTAACATCCAATGGACGGCCACGCGCCCGCCAGTCCGCTCTGCCACCACGCCATCTTCTGCACAAACGGAACCATCAGCAGATGCGGCAGCGGCAGCCACACGCCACCCAGTTGCACCAGCCCCGGATTGCGCGTGTCGAAGATCCGCCGAGCAATCCCCAGGTGCGCCACCGCATCGCCATAGAGCAGCACGTACCCACTCGAGAAACAAACAATCAATGCAAGAAACGCCAGCAACACCGACGCCATCAGCACCGGCGTAAACTCCTCGCGGGTCGGCGGCCGCACCACATTCGGATCGAACACCTGCGGCGCATCGATCGTCCTCAAAGGCCTCAGGCGAGGCGTCTGCGGCGCGCTCGTACCGCCTCGCTCCGCTTTAAACCTCCGAGTCAAGATGCGAAATCTCCCGGAACAACGCGAACCGCGCTTCAATCTCCTCGCGCGTCACGGCCTGCAGTCGCTCCGTGCCAAAGCGCTCGCACGCAAACGAACCCATCACGCCGCCATAAAACATCGCCTTGCGGAAGACCGCTGGGGTCAACTCAGGCTGCGACGCAATGTATCCATAGAATCCACCCGCAAACGAATCGCCCGCACCCGTCGGATCAACCACTTCCGCAAGCGGCAGCGCCGGAGCGCGAAACGGCATGGGCGCAGGCCCTGCAAACGATCGCGCTCCAAAGAACCCGGTCGCGCCAAACTCGCCATGCTTTACCACCAGCGACTTCGGCCCCATCGCCAGCACCTTCTCCGCTGCACGCACGGAATTCGTCTCGCCCGACAGCATCCGCGCTTCGCCATCGTTGATCAGCAGCACATCCAGTTCCTTCAATACCACCGCAAGGTTCGCGGCATGGTCCTTGATCCAGTAGTTCATCGTGTCGCCGCACACCATGCGCACCTTGGGCATGTGGCTACGCACCCGAGCCTGCAGCACAGGATCGATGTTCGCGAGGAACAGATACTCGCTGTCCGTGTAAGCCGCGGGAATCTTGGGCTCAAACCGTTCGAACACATTCAGGTCCGTGCCCAGGGTCTGCGCCTCGCTTAGCGTCCCCGCATAGGCTCCCGTCCAGTGAAAGGTCAGGCCCGGTGCCCGCTCAATGCCCGCCGTATCGACGCCGCGTTTCGTCAGCACCGCCTCGTGCTCAGGCAGAAAATCCTCGCCCACCACGGCAATCACGCGAACATCCGTGAAGTAACTCGCAGCCAGCGCGAAGTGCGTCGCCGCGCCGCCCAGACAATGATCCACTTTGCCATGCGGCGTCTCAATGCTGTCGAACGCCACCGAACCAACCACTAGAATCGCCATGCTCCCGCTTTCTTATATCGAATATGTCACTTCTTTACGCACAAACTTCGGCGCTCTATTTTGAGCGCACCAAACAAATTACAAATACTTGGTCAACAACAGCCCCAGCTTCTCTTTAGTTGCCTGGGGAATCGCCGCCCGGTCCGTCAGAATCGCAAACTTCAGCGCACTCGCGCAGGCGCAGTTCCGTTCCTTCGGCATTGCTGCCACCGCCGCCTTCACCACCCTCGCCGCATTGCCGGAGTTCTGGTGCATTACCGCGACAATCTGGTCAATCGTCACATCGTCGTGGCCCACGCGCCAGCAGTCGTAGTCGGTGACCATCGCCATCGTCGCGTAACAAATCTCCGCCTCGCGCGCCAACTTCGCCTCCTGTAGATTCGTCATGCCAATCACGTCCGCGCCCCAGCTCCGGTACAGATTCGACTCTGCCCGCGTCGAGAACTGCGGCCCTTCCATGCACACATAGGTGCCGCCCAGGTTTCCCACCACGCCAACCTCCGAGCAAGCTTTCTCAAACACCTTGGCCACCGTCGCGCACACCGGATCGCCAAACCCCACATGCGCAACAATCCCGTCGCCAAAAAACGTCCCGATCCGCGCAAACGTCCGGTCGATGAACTGGTCAGGAATCACAAAATCCGTCGGCTTGTGCTCCTCTTTCAATGACCCTACCGCCGACACCGAAAGAATCCGCTCCACTCCCATGGCCTTCATTGCATAGATGTTCGCGCGGAAGTTCAGCTCGCTCGGCAGCAGCTTATGCCCACGCCCATGCCTCGCCAGAAACGCAACCTTGCGCCCCTCAAGTTCCCCCACCACAAGCGCGTCGGAAGGGTCGCCAAATGGCGTCTCCACCCTATGTTCGCGCACCCCCGTAAGCCCGGGCATGGCGTACAGT
Source organism: Acidobacteriota bacterium (assembly GCA_030775885.1). Lineage (GTDB taxonomy): Bacteria > Acidobacteriota > Terriglobia > Terriglobales > Acidobacteriaceae > Edaphobacter. The sequence continues at coordinate 2,245 of JALYIG010000340.1, forward strand.
CCGCTGCCTCCAATGATGCCAATCTCTGCTGTCTGCAAGTCGTTCACTCCTGTACCGGCCGCATCGTCGAGGCTTACATCCGCGTCGTTCTTATCGCCCAATCAAAGTATATCGTTCGTCTGTGGCCTTCTCCGCAGACGCCATCGCCGTCTTCATCACGCCCGCGGATTCCAGCACCCGCACCAGCGACAGCCCGGGGTCATGGACACGCCCATGCACTCCCACATCCGCCACCTTCAGCGGCCCACTCCCCTGCGCATCGCCGATCGCATCCCGCAACTTCCGCGCTAGCTGAAGCGGAAATCCCTCACTCACAAACACACCCTTACCCGAGATCGAAAGCAGAACATCGCCCTCGCTCGTCGAAAACACCTGCTCGTCGCCGTCGGCCTCATCTTTCTGCCGCCGCACCAGGCCCGAGTATTTCCGCGGCAACTGTCCCGCGTACACCCGTACAAACGACCGAGCCGAATCCTCGTTCTTCCACTTCGACTCATACAAAATGCCAATCGACGCGGTCGACGCCTTCGCTTCCACAGTCATCAACGACTTCTTTTGCGCTGCATAATAAATTCCGCCCGCCCACTCCGGAGTCAGCGCGTCCGCAATCTGCTGCCCGCCAAACAGCTCGGTCAAAATCCGCACATCGAACTCGCCCATCACTCCCACGTCGTACGGCGTGTACTCTGCATCGATCAGCGGATGGATATCCGGCATCCGCAGCACCGGCACAGGAATATGCGCCATGTATCCCGCCGGATGGAGAATCTCCGATGTCGATCCCGGCGGATTCGCCAGCACCGCGGAGAACGCCGCATCCTTGCCCCCCTTCACCAAAATCGCGTCCTCGAACGCCAACCCTTCATCGTACGGAAACAGCAGCGATTTCTGCAGCAGCAGCGGAGCCCGCGCCATAATCGGCGATCCGCTGGTGTCCGCAAGCAGGTCCTTTAGCTTGTCCATGATGTTCCCTGAAGTCGCCAGCGTCTGCCCCGAGTCGCGCATCGAGTAGTCCAGGAACACCACCATCGCCTGCCCCTCGGCCACCGCATCGCGCGCTGTATCACCCTCGTCGGTCAGAATGTGCTGGTTGTCCTGCTCCACATTCTTCGCAATGTCCTCCTTGCCCACCTGCGACCACTTGGTCAGATCCACCTTCTGGTCCTGCAGCGCATGCGTCAGTTCATGAGCCAGCACTGGCTTCTGCTCGTCCGGATCAATCCAGTCCAGCAGGTTCACCGTCTTCGTTTTGTTGTCGTAGAAGCCCGCTACCTGTTCTGTCAGCAGCGAGATCATGAACGGCTGCAGATTGAAGTCGCGATCCAGCAGCCCGAATTTCTTCAGCACAATCTCCGACCGCTGCAACCGCTTCGCCCCTTCGTCATCGTTGAACTTCTCGCGCAGATATCGGTTCACCTCATCGCGCGTAATCAACTTCCGCTTCACGCTGTGCTGAATCGGCAGATTTGTATCCTTGCTCGCAAACGATAAAATCTCGTCCACCGAGCGAAACAGCTCCTTCGCCTGATCCTTGGTCAACGGAGCGTGAGGTGCATCCGGCTTCGCAGCCTGAGGTGGTCCACTTTGCGCCCGCGCAGGCGACCCCGCGGCACCGGCCAGCGCCACTCCTACAAGTCCCACGACGCCAGCGAAATACCACCGACGGCACACTTCGCTCAACCCATACCGCCGGCACACCAAACCCACTTGCCCAACCTCCGCGCAACCCGGGATACGATCGCTATAATCAACAGTGTACGCAGTTTCACGCCACTTTCGATATGCCCATTGCGCTCCAACCCGCCGATTCCGCCGCCTCTAGCTCCCCCCAGGTGCAACTCGACGCCCTGCTGCACTCCGCCGCCATCGCGCCGCTCGACGCCACCGGCTGGATTCGCGTCACCGGCTCGGATCGTGTCCGCTGGCTTAACGGCATGGTCACCAACGCCATCCAGACGCTCGCCCCCGGCGAAGGCTGTTACAACTTCGTGCTCAATGCCCAGGGTCGAATTCAAGGCGACCTCACTGCTTGGATGCTGGAAGACTCTATCCTTCTCGAAACCACCCGCGATCAACTTCCGGCACTTCTTGCCCACCTCGATCACTTCATCATCATGGACGATGCAGAACTCACCGACATCAGTGACCAGCGCCACGGCCTCGTGATCTCCGGACCCAACGCCCTTGGAATTGTCCAAGGTCTCGGCGGCGCTCCGTGCTCAACTCCCGCGCCGGCCACCCAACTTCCCGCAACCCTCAGCCTCAAACAAACCACCTACCGAGGCACCCCCGTCGATCTCATTCGCGCACACAGCCCGCTCATCCCGCGTTTTGAAATCTGGACTGATTTCGAAACCAGTGCAAATATCTCCGCTGAACTCTCCCCGATGCCGCAGGCGACCCCGGAAGCCCTAGATGCCCTTCGCATCCTGGAAGGCACACCCCGCTACGGCACCGACGTCCGCAACACGGCCACCGCGCACGACCTCCCGCAGGAGACAGCCCAAACCCGCGCCCTCCATTTCTCCAAAGGTTGCTACCTCGGCCAGGAGATCGTCGAGCGCATCCGCTCCCGCGGCAACGTGCACCGCACTTTCTCCGGCTTTATCCTGACCGGCGCACTGCCCAATCCCGACACCGCGCTGATTGCAGAAGGTAAAGCGGTCGGCGAACTCACCAGCGTCGCCGCAATTCCACTCGCCACCGGCACGATCCAACTTGCCCTCGGCTACATCCGCCGCGAAGTACTCGACAAAAAGCTTCCCATCGAATATCCCGGAGGCACGGCCACGCCCATCGCGCTGCCGTACACGCTCGGCTGAATCCCGCCGCCTCAAAACGAATCTGATCTGGACCAACAGGAAAGAGCTCAATCATGTCTGAACAGAACAAACCCTTCGTCGTCACCGACCGCCGCAAGTTCACTATCGACGGAACTCCTCGCCCGGACGCCGACCCATCCCCCGAGCGTGAACCTCGCGAAGTCCCCGCCGCCGCCGCGCCAGCCCCGCCGCCACACGAAGCTCCGCTCGCGTTCAAGTCCGCCGTCAAGTCGGAACCGCAGGCCGCCGCGCCCTCAGAGCCTCCGCCCTCAGCCGCAGAACCCGAACTCCCGCCGCCGCCCACAGCAGTTGAGATGGAGCAGGCCAGCGCCGCCTACCAGCAGACTGCCGACCGCCTCAACACCGCCGTCCGAGCCGCCAATCCCGGCATGGATCACCCGCCCACGATGACCTTCGAGCAGATCGTCCAATCGATCTATATGTCCACCATCATGCAGCTCGGCGGAGCGACGCCTGAAGGCCAGCAGCCCCGCGTGGACCTGATGGGCGCGCGACAGAGCATCGACATGCTCGCCATCCTCTCCGAGAAAACCAAGGGCAATCTCACCCCCACCGAGTCCGCCCTTATGGACAACGCACTCTTCGAAGTCCGCATGGGCTTCCTCGAAGTCACCCAGGCACTCGCCCGCTCCGCCGCCAGCCGCCAGCCACAGCCCACAGGAGCACCCGGCAGCAGCGCCCCCGGCCGCCCCAGCATCGTCCGATAAGACTTCCATCAACCCCGTTCCATGCTGTCATTCTGAGCGCAGCGAAGAACCCCCGTATTTTGTCAGTGGCACCACCGAGTTTAGGAGCACGAGCTCTTGCGCAACGGTTGTGCTTAAGGGCACGGGTTCACCCGTGTCGTAAACGCTAATCTATAAGGAACGGCTTCAGCCGCTGAGGTCAGCTTCTCTCGGATGCAAGCAACACTCACATTTCTCGGAACAGGAACATCGATGGGTGTGCCCACCCTCGGCTGCGAGTGCGCCGTCTGCACCTCAGCCGTCTCGCCCACGGGAGACCCTCGCAACCGCCGCACCCGCCCCTCCGTTCTCGTCTCCTATGGCGGCCACAACGTCCTCATCGACACCGGCCCCGACTTCCATGCCCAGGCCATCCGCGAAAACCTCCGCCGCGTCGACGCCGTTCTCTACACCCACGGCCACGCCGACCACATCCTCGGCATGGACGACCTCCGCCCACTCACCTTCCACTCCGCAACCGGCATTCCTCTCTACGCCGACGAGCCCACTGCCGCCACCATCGAGCGTGTCTTCGACTACACCTTCCGCAAGGTCGATCGCTACGCCACCAGCGCCCGCGTCACCCTCAACCGCATCTCAACCGAGCCCGGCACGGCGATCGAACTCTTCGGCGCCCAATTCGAGAGCATCCCCGTCACCCATGGCCGCCAGACCATCACAGGCTTCCGTTTCGGCTCAGCGGCCTACCTCACCGACCTCAATGACATCCCCGCGGAAAGCTACCCGTTGCTCGCCGACCTCGACATCCTCGTCCTCGACGCCCTCCGCCACACCCCGCATCCCACCCACTCGAACGTCGAAAACTCCCTGAAGCTCGTCGAGCAGCTCCAACCCCGCCGCGCCTTCTTCACCCACATGGGCCACGACCTCGACCACGCCGCCACCGACGCCATCCTTCCCCCACACATCCGCCTGGCCTACGACGGCCTCCAACTCCAATTCGACATCGCCCCAGAGGCAGCATCGAGCCAGCAGGAGGTCGATCTATGAAGTCAATTCTGATTCTCGTTCTCTTGGTTGCGAGTCTTACGAACGGAGCGATTGCACAGACTACGACCCTCGCCCTGCCCGAAACCAATGGCTCGATCACGGTGTCGTTTGTACCCTTCAATAAGCGTGATGACACGTACCACAGCTTTACGATCGTCTCCGGCGGGCGTAAAGCCAAATTCGTGCCCAAAGACCCCATCCTTCGTGTTCCCGCAAGTGCTGAGGCAAGAAAACAAGGTGGATTTTTCACCGATATCGCTGGCCTCAAGCTGCACTCATCGCGCTTCTTTCTTGTTGGCCACTAC
>JALYIG010000341.1 GCA_030775885.1 Acidobacteriota bacterium
CCGTATCCTCCAAGTGAATAGACAGCTCCGACAGTCGATGGGATGCCCGAACACACCAACCCGCGTAAGCGCAACTTGTCCGCCGCGCGCGGGGTCTGAGCTGATGAAGGTTTGAGCGATCGACTTCGTGCCTCGTCAGAAACTAGCGCTATCGTGGCGCCTGCAAGGCTTTTAGGCGCATTAGCCAGTTGACCTGGCCGACTGCATTCGCGTAGGCCGCTGTATTTGCATATCCCGCCTAGCCTTCAAGTTGTTAACTTCATGCGCGCAGGCGCTCGATCTCCGATTGCGCGGGAACTCCCTCACCAAATTTACGCAGCACCTTCTCTAACCCGGGCCGGGAACTCTTGGCTGAATTCTTCGCCACCGCATTACCCGTCCCCGCTCATATGAATCCCCCGATCTGGGTGTACTTCAAACTGCCTGCAGCTCGTTCCCAGCTCTCTAGCCTGCCATATCTCCGCGGCTCTTATCCCCATTCCGTTGAGCACAGCAGGTTTTACGACGGCTGCGTTATCGGAGGGGATGCGGGTCGCACTGCCACGCATTCTCCTGATGCATCCCGATGTCATGCGGCTGAACGAACCGAGCTACCATATCTGCCGGCCCATGGGGGCGATATCGCGCGCCGTCGCCTGCATCTGCGGCGTCTGATCCACCGCCGCAGCAGGTGTGGAAGGCTGCACTGAGACCGGCGCTGCCGTCGTGGCCTGATCCGCTGGCGCGACCTATGCGCGGCTGGGGGGTTTTGCCGGCGAGGCCAATGACGCCAGCGCGAACGGCGGCGTCCAGTTCGCGACCAATGCCTTGGCATCGGGGACGCAATAATCACGCGATTGGAAGTTCCGGTCAGCTGAGCTTTGAGCACGGGGCGCGTAGTGGAGCGATGCGGACCCAGATGCGGTAAGGTCCGCGAAGCCGTCCGATGCGCTCAGGAAGACGCGTGTTCTCGGGTGGCTATCAATAGAGTGAGCGATTGCCGGCGCGAAATAAGCGGGCCGAAGCGAGTGGACGGCGAGCTTGTCCGCCGGACCAAACGTCCAAGCCGACCCAGGCCGGCATCAATTTCTGTCGCCGCATTAGCAAGCTCATCGACGATCGAGAGGTCGCCACGCACGAGCTTGTAACTGACGGAGCCGCTGTTTCCGGAGAGATGAAGCGTGGCCCAAGCTCCTTTCCATGCTGGCTATAGCAGGCCACCGATCGTCCGGATCTCCCTTCCAATCCGTTTTTCGGCTTCCGTCAATGACTCACAATCTATGATTGCGGTGAGGATAGAATGGTCGTCCAGAGGAGCGGCGCAGTTTCTCGATTCTTGTGAAAGTCTTTTACATTATAGCGCACTAAACAATAATCGAGGGCAGCGCTAACTCTTCGCAACGACAAGATGCATCGAAGGAATGTGTACATGAGGAAACTTCGAACGGGTTGCCTAGCGGTGGTGCTGACTGGGGCGGTCGCGATGTCAACAATGATCGCGAAGGGAGCGACAATGAAGCCAATTGAAAAGTCGATCACCGGAGATGAGCAACTGACCGACCTCAGCGTGCCTCAGCAGGCATTGGTTCAATTTTACAAGGCGTTCAACACTCGTGACCTCGATTTGATCGATAAAAATTTTGCTGAGACTGACGAGGTAGCGATAGACAACCCGCTTGGTGGCATTAGGCGGGGCGCTCAAGAACCGCACAATATGTACCAGGCCATTTTTTCGAGCCCAGCGAACGTCCATGTGGTCTTTTGGGATTACACCATTGATCGCGTGGGCGACGTCTTCTGGGCAATCGGGCGCGAAAAAGGAACGTACCAGAACGGCACCGAAATCCGCGACCTTAGTATCCGAACTAGCCGCGTGTTTCGGTTGATCGATGGCCGCTGGAGACAGGTCCACCATCATGGATCGATCGAAGATCCCAAACTGCTCGCAGAATTTCAGAATGCAGTTCGTTCCACAAAAACGTTGGGGACGCCTTCGGCGGCGCACTAAGTTGTGCTGCTAGAATTATCAAAGAAAAGTCATTCAGTGGGAGTGCAGAGGAAGATGAGTACTTCGACAAGCCCGGCGACTGGGCTCGAGAAAGAGTCCGAAAATCACGGATGTTATACTTACTCCGTCGGAGATATGCGCATCACTGCGTTGCACGACGGTCAATTCAATTGCCCTATCGCGGGGCTGGTGTCGAACGCGGCGGATCACGAGGTGGCCAAAGCTCTACGAGGGGCCCATTTGCCCGAGGAGCACCTTCCCATAACCTTCACAGTGTTGGTGATCGAGCGGCAGGGGCGTTTGACTGTTGTGGACACGGGTTACGGGGACATCGGTCCCCCGAGCGCCGGACGCTTCAAGCACGGATTTGCAGCCACCGGCTTCAATCCTGCGGCGGTCTCACGGGTTGTACTAAGTCACCTTCATCCAGATCATATAGGTGGACTGCATCCGGCTGATGGAAAACGCCTGTTCCCCAATGCCGAAATTCTGATCCCTGAAGCAGAGTGGAAATTTTGGACTTCGGATGAAGAGCGAGCCCGAGCTCCCGACACCGTCAAAGTCTACTTTGACAAGGTGGGGCGTGTGCTCAAGCCACAGCAGGAGCGGATAGCGACCTTCCGTGCGGGAGAAGTATCTCCGGGCTTGACCGCGATTGAGGCGTTCGGTCACACGCCTGGCCATATGGCCTTCGCAATCGAATCGGGTGCCGAAACGCTACTTTTAATGTCCGATGTTACCAACCACCCAGCGATCTTTGCGCGCAATCCGAATTGGCAGTCGATGTTCGATATTGACCCTGTGGCGGCTCGAGAGACG
>JALYIG010000342.1 GCA_030775885.1 Acidobacteriota bacterium
CTCTATACTCGCGGCGGAGGCGGGCCAGATGGTCGTTTAGAAAGCCAGAGCTCAGCATTTGATTCACCACGCGTTGCGCGAACGTCGCTGTGTTTATATCGGATGCTTCCTTAAGAATTCCAAGATAACGGTGGCATCTCTCAGGCGCGAGCAACCACCCAACACGGACGCTGGGGGCCAAAAGCTTAGAGAACGAGCCGATGTACAAAACATCATCGTTGTAGGAGCGCAGGGGGGCTGGGGCCTCATCGGAATATGTCAGGAGTCCGTATGGGTCTTCTTCGAGCAATCGAATGCCGTAATGCTGGGCGATGCTGCAGAGCCGCTTCCGTTTTTCTACACTGAGCGTAACCCCTAGTGGATTATGGCCATCGGGGATGGCATAGATCAGACTAGGGCGAATTCCACTCTTCAAATATCGTTCGACTCGCTCCACATCCATGCCTGTCGCGGGGTCCGTCGGAACTGTAAGAAATTCAGGGCTGTAGAACTGAGCAACTTGTTGAAATCCTGGATAAGATAGCTCTTCTGTAATGACAGGTTGGCCTTCATCGAGTATTAGGGCAACAGCCAACCTCAATGCCTGTTGAGCGCCAAAGGTCAGGAAAACTTCACCTTCACTGCAATTTACTCCGCGCTCACGCATGAGATTGACGATATGAGTCTTAAGCCCGTCCGGCGGTTTTCCGTACTGTAGCGCGTGACCATCGCTTGCCAAAACGGCTGAACAGGCAGCTGAAAATTCCTGATGAGGGAAGAGTTCGGGCGCCGGCAATCCAAGTGCCAATGAAAGGACCTCTGGCCGGCCCGAAAGCATCAGTGCAGACTGCAGAGGAGATTCTGGTACAAGGTTTGTCCAATTCGCTAGTTTCGAAAGTGAACCGGGGAGAACAGTCTCGATGTTGTTCATTTGCGTCTTTCCTGAAGCACCTGTTCACGTTCAATTGATTCGAAGAGAGCGCGGATGGTTCCAACGGCAAATCCTCGTGCTCCGCGCCTTTTGCTATCGAACGTACGAAGCTCCAAGATTGCTTCAAGCGCCGTCGGCGAGCCCGAGACAAAACAATTCAGTAAGGCCCTGAAGTATCGCCTCGGGCCAGTCGCTGGCACGATTTCCCACGCTCGTTGAATCACGGGACGCGTCGGATAACATAAGTTGACTCAAACGGCATCGCCACTTGGAAGTTGGCGAGGCCAGTAGTCGCTAAAGATCAACTGCTGATTAGACTGAGAGCGGACATTGACGGTTGAAAGAAATACTCTCCCCCGTTAGTGGTAACGAAGTGTTTGAGGTCAAAGGTGGTCGGCGCGGTCTGTCCCTTGAATGGGCATTGCATCGGAGCCAAGCTAACCTGCGACATCACGGGATCGGCTCCGTCCCCCGGCTCTGGGAAGTTATGGTTGTTGATCCACTTTGTCTGAATGAACTCAAACCTTGGTTAGAAGTCCAATTTCTTGATCGATCTGGAAGATGATTTCGGCGGTGCTCATTACTTGCGGTCCTTGAATATATATCTCGCTGGAACTGATTGTCACTTAACAATAACAACTTCGCATCGGATTCCACGGGTTATTTTAGTAATCTATCCATGCTAAGTGCTGTTAAGGTGAGAAAAGATGCCGTCTCATCGAAGCGCCGACTCTGGTGGCTCCTGATGACATCGTGCTGCCACAGACTGATTCCGCTGGCATAGTCGCACTCCGGCGCCGGCACGGTGTAGGCCTCCGATGTCTTGGGTGACAACACATGATTTCTGCAGCTCTATCGACCACCCCAGCCCGCCGCCCTCTCCAAGTCCATTACCTTCGCTGCATGATGGTTCACCTACGCCGTGAGTTGTCGCGTGGCAGCACAAACGCCCACTCTGCATCCGAAGCTGGCGCTAGGATAATGGATACGCATCAGATCATCTCTAAAAATCGATGATGAAATCGCACATTTGACAAACGCCGGAACTCTTGAAAGGAGCAGCGGTAAGGAGGGGTCCGAGTTCCGCACGCAACTCGATAATAGGCCCAAGTTCCTGCAAAATAGAAGTCACGGCGAAAGCTTAGCACCCAGGTTCGAGCCCAAATTTCTGCAGCTCAGAAGGGTCGCTGGGCGAGAGTGAACGCAAAGAAAGCCTAAGCCCTTCCTCACTTAATCCCAGCCCCGGACGAGGTAGCTCACGCCTGATCTTGCTTCTCGACGCCACTTTCTTTGCTCCCCAACCACTCGTACTGCGTCCGTTTGGGAGACACTACGTACGTCACGGGTGCAGATTTGCTTCATCCAATAAAATCGGCACATGGAGACGAACAGGTTCTATTCCCTCACAGAGGACGACATCGAGCTTCAGACTCAAGCTGATTTAGCAGATGCTGCTCGATGGTTGAGCGAGAGCCCGGATGGCCGGATCGTTTATGAGATGAGCTACACTCAACGGGACAAGTTCGACCAGCCGATTCGGCTTGGGCCCGTAAGCGTGTCGGTCCTCCGGGCGGCTATCCCGCGAAAAGGCTTTTAGGAACTTACTGACTGCTCGTCGCCGTTAAGGCAGATTCTCCAAGCGGGGTGGTACGCCCTAGTCACGTGCGGAGCCTTTCCTCTGCCATTCCGTCAACGGCCGATCCTGTTTCGCAGCTGTATGGCCGCCGGTATCGAGGGGAAGGTAAGTCGGCCGCGGATGGTTTCAAACGTTGACTTCAGTGCAGGTTGGGCTGCCGGTCCGCAGACGCTGGAGTTGTCGTATCCTTTTAGTATAGGAGAATTTATGTAGACGAGGGTTTGAGGGCAGAGCTCGAGCGCCTTCGGGCCGAGAACGAGCAACTGAAAAGCAAGGGTATGCGCAAGCTGAGTATGAAGGTAAGCGAGAAGGGAGGGCTTTCGCTCTATGGGGTGGGCCGGTTTCCAGTAACACTGTACAAGGAACAGTGGCTAGAAATTCTAGGAATGGCGCGGAAGATCGCAGAGTTCATTGAGAAGAATGACAGCCTGCTCAAGACCAAGGAATAGACCCTCCGTCTGAATATGTTGTCAGATCCGACACCCCATCTAATTTCGGGATCCAAATAGCATTTCGTTTGCTATCACCGAGTGTCGCAGATGAATGGTGTTCCGATATGATGGTCGCTGAGGCCTGATGTCCCGTGCTTGGCTTGTCTCCGCTTCACGGCCTAAGCGAAGGCGACAACGAATTGGTCGCTTGACGCATCGATTGCGGGCTCGTCTACCTGGAGAAACCAAGCGCATCATTCCGAATCGTTCTTGAACGATACTTTCGGTGGGCCATGCAACGCAATCTTTGCCATTTATTAGTACCCGTCGAGTCAGGTTACGCGGCTTCACCAAGAATAGCTTAACCCGGGTTCCAGCATTGCCAACTCGATCCATCTTTACGTCGCTCCCATTTTCTGCAACAAATAAGGATGTTATGTCGAAGCAACAATTCCAGACTGAAGTGAGCCAGATCCTCCAACTGATCGTCCATTCGCTCTACTCCCACCCGGAGATCTTCCTCCGCGAGCTGATCTCCAACTCCTCCGACGCGCTCGACAAGCTCCGTCACCTCACCCTTGTCGTCGACAAGTACAAGACTCTGGTCGGCAATGGCATCGATTCGCCTCGCATCGACCTGGAGCTCGACGAAGAGAATAAGACACTCACCATCTCCGACACCGGCATCGGCATGAACGACAAAGACCTAGTCTCGCACCTAGGCACCATCGCCCGCTCCGGCACCAAGAACTTCCTTTCGCAGCTCTCCGGCGACGCCAGGAAGGACTCCAATCTGATCGGCCAGTTCGGTGTCGGCTTCTACTCCGTCTTCATGGTCGCCGATGAGGTTGAGGTGATCTCGCGCAAGGCCGGCGAGGAGAATAGCTATAGGTGGACCAGCGACGGGAAGACCGGATTCGATATTGAAGAGGTGTCGGGCAGCGATGCGCGCAAGGCCGCCGGAACCACCGTCCTCATCCATTTTAACGAAGAGGGTGCGACATACGCTAACAGCTGGCGTCTGCAGGAGATCGTCAAGAAGTACTCCAACCACATCGCCTTCCCCATTTTCCTCAGCTACGACAAGAGCGAGTGGAACGCTGAGAAGAAGGAGTCCATCGAGTCCCGCGTGACCGAGCAGGTGAACGCCGCGAGCGCGATGTGGCAGCGCCCCAAGTCCGAGCTCAAGGACGAGGACTACAAGGAGTTCTACAAATCGCTGACCGACGACTGGGAAGACCCTCTCTTCTGGTTCCATACCCGCGCGGAAGGCACCCTTGAGTACACCACCCTCTTATACATTCCCGCAAAGGCTCCGCTCGATCTCTACAAGGCGGAGTTCAAGGGCGGCATCAAGCTCTACGTCAAGCGCGTCTTCATCATGGACGACTCCAAAGAGCTGCTGCCGCAGTACCTCCGCTTCGTGCGCGGCATCATCGACTCCGAAGACCTTCCGCTCAACGTCTCGCGCGAGATTCTGCAGCAGAACAAGGTGCTCACCAGCATTAGGACCGCCAGCGTCAAGAAGATCCTCTCCGAGTTAAAGAACATCGCTGCCAACGACAAAGACAAGTACGCGCAGTTCATTGCCGAGTACAACCGTCCTCTGAAGGAAGGACTTTACGGCGACTACGCCAACCGCGAGACGCTGCTCGACCTTGTCCGCTTCAAGTCAACGACGGTCGAAGGGCAGACATCGTTCGCCGAAGCCAAGGAGCGCATGCAGCCCGAGCAGAAGGCGCTCTACTACGTCACCGGCGGTTCGGAGAGCATGCTGCGGAACTCACCCCTGATTGAGATTTACAAGAAGAAGGGTATCGAGGTGCTCATTCTTGACGACGACATCGACGAGATCGTCTTCTCATCCGTATTCCAGTACGGCGATATCGACCTCAGGGCCGTGAACAAGTCCACCGCCGGTAACGATCTCAAAGACGACTCCACACCCGAAAAGGCCGAAGAGCTCAAACCTCTGCTCGAGAAGATCAAGGCCACGCTCGGCGAAGCCGTCAAGGAGGTCCGCGCTTCCTCGCGCCTCGCTGACAGCCCGTCGGTGATCGTGTCGGACGAAGACGAACCCAGCGCCCGCATGCGCCACATGATGCGAGCCATGGGCCAGAAGGAGATGCCTGCCCCCCTCCCAACGCTCGAGATCAATCCCGATCATGAGATCATCCGAAAGCTGCTCGCCGATTCCCGCAACAGCAAGGTAGAAGACGCCGCGTGGCTGCTCTACGACCAGGCACTCCTGCTGGAAGGTTTACCTCTAAAAGACCCAGCCAATTTCGTCCAGCGCCTCAACCGTTTGCTGAGCCAGTCGATCTAATCCGATATAGACATGTTGCAAATG
>JALYIG010000343.1 GCA_030775885.1 Acidobacteriota bacterium
CCATTTGGCCGTTGGCGGCGAGTACACTGCCGATCGGGGCGCTGGTGACGAAGACCACCCGCTCCGGAGTCTGGTTCGTGACGATGGTGGCGCCGCTTGAGTTGAACACGGTGGCGGTGACGGTCGGGTCGCGCTCCAGCAAGAAGGGAGTTACGGATCCTTCATAATCGAGCCGGAACTGACGATTCTGATGAAGGAGGCGGGTGTATTCAAGGCTTGCGGTCCAGGTACGCCGCTGCCGTGAGGTGCCGATGAGGATGTGGCTGGAGTCTGGAGCAAAGCTGCCGGAAATTCCAAAGCTGCGGGTGCCGCCGTAAGTAGCGGCTTCCTGCGAGAGCAGCGGGCGACCTGAAGCGGAGACCAGGAACAATCCTGTGAAGAGCGAGACAAGCTGAGCCAGGCGCAATCAGAGACCCTCGGAACGCAGAACTCCGGACTCGTCCGCTGCGTCCCTTGGAGAAGAATACACAAGCTTCTCAAGGATGACACTTCTTTGTGTCCTGCCGGACGGGCGCCCTACGCGGGCCGCGGCCACTTCGTGGCGTGCATGGTCTTCGCGTGGGAGCTCCCGATGGTCGCAAGCGGGATTCCGTGCCGACCAACGGGAGGACTACGCGAAGCATTAAAAGGGCGTGTGAACGCCTAGCCGTCGAGGCGGTAGCGGGTTTCGGCGAGGCGGTAGAGACGGCGCCAGAGCAGGCGGTTGGTGGTGACGACCATCAGCGAAATGAGGATGGTGCCGAGCAGGATGATGGGGAACTGGCCTTCCGCGGTGGCCTGGTTGATCTGCTCGCCGAGGCCGAGCGTGGTAAGGGTGCGGCCTTCAATGGGGAAGTATTCGGCGAAAATGCTGGCGTTCCACGCACCGCCGGATGCAGTGACCATGCCGGTGATGAGGAAGGGGAAGATGCCGGGGAGGATCAACTTGCGCCAGCGCTCGACGCTGCTGAAACGGAAGAGGGTGGCGACTTCTTTGAGGTCGGTGGGGATGGCCATGGCGCCGGCGATGACGTTGAACAGGATGTACCACTGTGTTCCCAGCAACATGAGGGCGATCGATCCGATGCCGAGTCCGCCGCCGAGGCGTATGAGGATTAACAGGACGACGGGGAAGAGCGCGGTGGCCGGGACAGAGGCGGCGATCTGGGCGAGCGGCTGGGCGATGCGTGCGAGCTTTGGGTGCGAGCCGATTGCTACGCCGACTGGGATGGTCCACGCGGCGGCGAGGAGAAGTGAAAAGTTTACGCGGAGGAAGGTGGCGCCGGCTCCCTGGAGCAAGTGCAGATACTGTGCGCCGGTGACGGGCCGGACCAGCACAAGGGCGTGCTTGGCAGCGATGAGGACGGCGATGCTGCCGAGAACAATCAAAAACCAGCGGATTACTTTGCCGCTGCGATGCGAGGGTGCGATGGGATGCGCGGCGAGGCGGGCGACCTGCTCGCGGCGGCGGTTGGCGAGTCGGATGTAGATGGCTTCGTTGAGCGGCTCGGTGGTGTGGCGGGCGATGGTGGCGAGGGCTGTGGAGTGGGTGAAGAGATGCAGCAGCGGGGAGCGGACGTGCTGGCTACTCTCCACCTGCTCGAATTTGAACTTATCGCTCCAGCCGATGAGCGGACGCCAGATGAGTTGGTCGATGGCGACGATGATGGCGATCATGGTGACGAGGCCCCAGGCGATGGCGCGGCCGTCTTTCACTTCGGCGGCGGTTTGCAAGTAGGAGCCGAGGCCGGGGAGGCGGAAATCTTTGTTGCCGAAGTGGAACATCTCGCAGGCCATCAGCGTGAACCAGGCTCCGGCGACGGACATGATGGAGTTCCAGACGAGGCCGATGGCGGAGAAGGGCAGCTCGAGCTGGACCAGGCGCTGCAGCCAGGAGAAGCGATTGATGTCAGCGGCCTCGCGCAACTCGCGGGGAATACTTTTGAGCGAAGAGTAGAAGCTGAAGGCCATGTTCCAGACAGCGCCGGTAAAGAGCAGGACGATGGCGCCGAGTTCTACGCCGAAGTGGCGGGTAGGGAAGAGAGCGATCATGGCAAGCATGACCGGCGGCAAAAAGCTGAGCACCGGGATGGACTGGAGGATGTCCAGTGCGGCGATCATGAAGGCTTCGACGCCGGTGTTGTTGGCGGCAAGATAGCCGTAGCTGACGGCGAAGACCAGGCTGAGCACGTAGGCCAGGAAGATTCGGACGACGGAGTAGAACGCGTATTGCGGCAGCGCGCGCGGGCTGAGAGAGACAACCATCTGCTCAGACGGGGGTCCAGCCCAGAGCATGGCGATGTGGACGATGGCGTAGAACACGGCTAGGCCGATGGCGGCGACGCAGAGGTCCATCAGCACGGGCCAGGTCCGGCGCAGGACCAGGGTTCGCGCAAGGGTGGCGCGGCCGCGTGAGTAGCTGAAGCCGGTGTGGAGCGGAGTCACTCTTCGATCTCCGAGTCGGGATCGTCTACCGGCTCAGGTGCGTTTTTTTCGGGCTCTATAAAGCGGCGGCGCGCGGCGTCGAAGTCGAAGAGCTCGGCATAGCGGCCCCAACTGATGGCGGTTTCGAGCTGGCGCAGCGTGACCTCTTCGGTGAACTGCTCGTCAAGCAGGTCGTGGAAGAACTCCTCGGGGACACTGTGGTTGCTCTTGGATTCGATGGCGCGGACGATCTGGCGCAGAAGCAGGACGTTGTCGAGCGCGGCTTTACGGAACAGCTCCTTCTGGTGGAGGATCTCGGAATTGGCGTAGTCGGAGCCTTCGGGAGTGATCTCGGCATCGCCCTCGGTGACTTTGAGGAAGCCGAGCATCTGTGCGGCGTCGACGATGGGGAGCAGGTCGTCGATCTCAAAGCCGAGGTGGTCTGCGAGGCGGTAGATGTCGTCTTTACCTTGGTTGTCGATCAGGAGCTCGAGCAGGCCGGCAATGCCTCCCGGACGGGCGTGGGGGAGTTCCTGGTAGTGGGCCGTGCGCGTGTCGGGGACGGCCTTGACGTTTGCGCCCTGAGGAGCGGTGGGCAGGGCAGGAGGACGCTCGCCAGGCTGGGTTAGGACTTTGTAGATGTAGTCAACGAGCTGGGTGAAGGCTTCGCTTTTGCGGTCGCGCGGGTGGGGCAGGGTGACTTTGAAATCGGTGCGGATGACGCCTGGATTGCGGCCAAGGACGATGATGCGGTCGGCGAGCAGGACAGCCTCCTCGATATTGTGGGTGACGATGAAGATGGCCTTGGTGGGGATGGTCTTCTTCTGCCAGAGTTCGAGGAGTTCGGAGCGGAGGTTCTCGGCGGTGAGAACGTCGAGCGCGGAGAAGGGCTCGTCCATGAAGAGGACTTCGGGCTCGACGACGAGGGCACGCGCGAATCCAACGCGCTGGCGCATGCCGCCGGAGAGCTCTTTGGGGTATGCGGTCTGGAATCCATCGAGGCCGACTGTGTCGAGGATGCGGAGACCGCGCTTGCGCTGCTCGGCGGCGTCGAGGCCGCGGGCTTTCAATGGGGCTTCGACATTTTCGAGGACAGTGAGCCAGGGGAAGAGGGCGAAACTCTGGAAGACGATGGAGACGTTGGGCTCGGCGGTGGCGATGGGCTGGTCGTGCCAGAAGACCTGGCCGGCCGAAGGAGTGGAGAGGCCTGTGAGCATGCGCAGGAGGGTGGATTTGCCGGAGCCGGAGGGGCCAAGCAGGGCAAGAATCTCGCCCGAACAGACGGAGAGGTCGGTGGGGGCGATAACCTGGATGCGGTTTGCGCTGGGCTGCGCGTAGTACTTCTCGACGCGTTCGGCGCGGATGATCGTTTGCGGCATAAGGTTCTTCTTTTTTGAGGACTTCGGAGCGGAATAGGCAGGAAATATTGAGGCGTCCCGGCAACCTTCGCTCCGCTCAGCGTATCATTATCAAGTACGCAGAAAACGAGTTGTGGGGCTCGGGATGCAGTAACCCGCAGACTTTTCTTAAACTATTCATTTGGGGAACGCTCGCATGTCTGAAACGCCCGCCACACCTCCGTCGAAGCGCAAAGTTCTGGTTGCCGACGACGAGCAGGTGATTGCCAATACGCTCGCCATTATTCTCAATCAAGCCGGATTTGAAGCGCGCGCGGTTTACAGCGGCGAAAAGGCGATTGAGGCGCTGGATTCCTTTATGCCCGATATGCTGATTTCGGACGTCATCATGACCGGAATGACAGGCATCGAGGCCGCTATCGCAACCCGGGAAAAGCTGCCTACCTGCAAGATTCTGCTTTTTTCCGGTCAGGCAGCGACCGCGGACCTGTTGGAAAAGGCGCGTCAGAACGGGCATGAGTTCGAAATTCTCGCGAAGCCGGTTCACCCGACCGACTTGCTTGCTAAACTGCGCGGCTAGCGCTTCTTCAAAAAATCCGAACCCCACGCCTCGTTCGCGAGATGTGGGGTTTTTGTCATTCTGCGCGGGTCTCTGCGCCGGTCCGCTTGCGGTCCTTCAACTTGATTGCAGGGACGCCTGCGTAGACAGTCCAGGGCTCGAGGTCGCGTGTGGCGACTGAGCCGAGGCCGAGGACTGCGCCTTCGCCGACACTGACGCCGGGACCCACCGAGGCTCGCGCGCAGACCCACGAATAAGCACCGAAATCCATGGCGTAAGCGAGCAGTGGGAAACGGGGATCGTCATAGTCGTGCGTGGCTCCGCAGACGAATGCGTCCTGCGACAGGATGGCGTGCGATCCGAAGCGAATGGGGGCAGGGTTGTAGATATCCACGCCGTCGGCTGCGGTGACTTGGTCTGCGCAGACGAGGTTCCACGGTGCCCAGACTTTGGAGGCTGGATAGAAGTGGCAGCCCGGGCCCATGGTGGCACCGAAGGAGCGCAGCAGGAAGGCTCGCCAGGCGTGCATGGGGCGGGGCGAGGGGCGATACAGCAGCACCTGGACGACATTCCAGACGAGGCGCTTGGCGCGATCGCTGGCCGTGAAGGCAGGGCGCAAATACGGGTCTCCGGCGGTCTCCGGGGAGATATGGTCTGCCGCGTTGTATTGCGCTGGTTTCGCCATTGGATCCTCTAGGCCCCGGAACTGATCTGCTCAAATAGCCGCAGGACCGTCTTTGCATTTTCGCGCATATCGGACCTGCGGTGGAAACAATCGAGAGCGCGGACTAACATGAGTTGGTATTCGGCGGGAGACAGAGCGAACCATTCTTCGATGAGGCGCGTGCCTTCGGGAGTGTCGGCCTGCATCAGGCCCGCGTGGTCGGCGGCTATGTCCGGTGCGCTGTTTACTTTGTCGGAGAGGAGAACGGGCCGGGAACATGTGAGCGCTTCGGCCACCGAGATGCCGAAGTTCTCCTGGTGCGATGGAAGGATGAAAGCCTCGGAAGTGTAGAAGGCTCCCCACTTGGCGTCGCCGAGCAACATACCGGGCCAAGTCGTCAAGGGTCACTACATCCTGCGCATAGTCCTTGGGCCCGTTATTCAGCAACACGCGAACGACCTCTGCGGGGCCGCCAAAAGCTGGAT
>JALYIG010000344.1 GCA_030775885.1 Acidobacteriota bacterium
GAGGATGACCGTGGCGACCGAGATGAGGATGATAACCATGCCGAGGATTTCCGTGGGGGCGAGGCGCTCGTGCAGGATGGCCCAGCCTATGAGCACCGCGATGACCGGGTTGACGAAGGCGTAGGTGGAGACCTTGGTCACCGGAACGTGCTTGAGCAGGTAGACGTACGCGGTAAGGCCGATGACCGATCCGAAGATGGCGAGATAGAGGATGGAGACGATCCCGCCGGTGGTCCATTGCGCGGTGCGGAAGTTGCCTGCGGCAGTGGCGATGATGAGGTTGACAACGCTGGCGGCTCCGATCTGCCAGGTGGTTGCGGCGAAGGTATCGACCTTGAAACGGAAGCGGCGGGAGAGGACTGAGCCGACTGCGAAGGACATTGCCGCCAGCATGAGGATGACGAATCCAGCGACGCCGTTGCGGTCGGGGCTGGCTCCGGTGGCCGCGTGCAGGCGGGGCCAGAGGAGCGAAAACATGCCGATTGCTCCCAGCAGGGTTCCGATCCAGCCGCGCAGATTCAGGGTTTCGCCGCCGGGCAGCGCAGTCTCCATCAGCGCGACCAGGATCGGGATCATAGCAATGACGAGCGAGGCGTAGCCGGACGGAACTTTGGTCTCTCCCCAGATGAGGAGAACGTTGTTGGCGGACATGAAGAGGATGCCGACCAGCGAGAGCTGCCACGCGGTGCGCCGGGGCATACGAAGGCTGATGCCGCGCGCAACGCAGAAGGCTGCGAGGATGGCTGCGGAAACTAGCGTGCGCAGCGCTCCGACCAGAGGCGGCGCGATATGCAGCCCGGCGACGTGGATCGCGAAGTAGGTCGATCCCCAGATCAAATACACCAGGGCGAAGGCGATGGCTACCTGGGTCTTTTTTGAGGTCTGACGGGGCATTCGTAGCAAGTTTACTAGGTTCGAGGTTCGAGGTTCGAGGTTCGAGGTATGAGCTGTGAGCTGTGAGCTGTGAGCTGTGAGCTGTGAGCTGTGAGCTGTGAGGTTGATTGGATTCCTCCTCCTTGGGGTGTGCTCAGGGTGCGGAATGACAATCGTTGCTGGGAGCCTGTCGCACAGGCCGGGCGATGCGTCTAAACTCTGGGATGTGGATGCGATGAGCAAGCTGGCTCGAGTGTGTGGCGTGATGATGCTGTGGGTGGGGTGCGCAGCAATAGGGAGGGCGCAGCCGAGGCCGCAGCAGCCTCTGCCGGATGTGTCGAAGACGGCGGCAGGCGCTCCGCATCGCACGCGGCTGATTCTGAAGGACGGCAGTTATCAGTTGGTAATGAGCTACAAGGTGAAGGGCAAGGTTGTGAGCTACGTGAGCGCGGAACGCGGCGAGGTGGAGGAGCTGCCCAACGACCTGGTGGACTGGGACGCAACCCACAAGTGGGAGCAGCAACATCCGCCGGGCGACGCCGCGGGAGTTGGCGATGCGCAGGCTCCTGCTCCGGCGATCGATCCCGAGTTGTTGAAGGAGGAGGCGGACCGCAAGGCGATGACGCCGGAGGTAGCGCCCAACCTCGATCTTCCGGACCTGGTCAGCGTGGTGGCGCTGGACTACTTCCATGGCACGCCGGAGCTGGTGCCGCTGGCACAGACGGATGGCGACCTGAACCATACGACCAGCCACAGCATCTTGAAGCTGAGCATCAATCCGCGAGCCGCGCAACACCAGATTATGCAGTTGAAGGGGATTCAGTCGGCGGTGCAGATGCATGTCGACCAGCCAGTGATCTATCTGCGGGTGGGGGATGGTTCGGGGATTTCGCGAGGTGGAACTCCGCTGACGGTCGACACGCACGGCGCTTCCAACGCGGCTGGAGGGAAGACGGTGTCGAGCGGAGGATCGCCGGCCAGTGGCTACGTGATGGTGCGTGCGGATGTGCGCACGGATGCGCGCGTGCTTGCCAGTTTCAACATCGGCATGTTGGGAGGAACGCGGAAGCAGGAGGACGTGGTCGAGACGACGACCGAGCTGTTGCCCGGCGGCCATTGGATGAAGGTGACGCCGAAAAAGCCGCTGGACTTCGGCGAGTACGCGCTGATGGAGGTGGTCTCGGAAAAGGAGATCAACATGAGCGTGTGGGATTTTGGGGTGCATCCCGTGGCGCCGGAGAATCGGGATGTGATCAAGCCTCTGGCAAAGCGTCCGGTGACGTTGCAGCATCGACCGCAGTAAGCTGGCTTCAAACGACAAGACTACCCGGCTGCCTGACTACACGCTTCGCATGGCGCGCTGCCAGGATTCGACCAGAAGAACTGACTGGGTCACGGTGGTGACGACAACGTCGGGGCGCACGCTGCCGAATCGCGTCAGCGTCTCCTCGGTGTCTTCCTGGGAATCCCAGAGCGCGATGGCGACGCGGTTGCCGGCGAGGTATTCGCGCACTTGCTGGCACATTTTGCGGCTCTCGCCGAATGCGAATGGAGGCAGAGCGGAGATGAAGACGACGGTCTCTGATTCAGCGGCGAGACCGCGCAGAATGTACTCCGAAACTGCGTCGGCGGACAGCAAGAGAGAGTGGTACCCGGCGCGTTGCAGCATATTACTGAGCATGACCGCAGCCAGTTCGTTGGCCTCGCCGGGTGCGTGGGTACAAACGACCGCGATCGGCTTGTCGGATGGGTCGACGCCGATGGCGAGCGACCGCGGCTTATCGGCCTGGTACTCGCTGTAGCGGGCGATCAGCTCGCCGATGCACAGCAGGCAGAACTTCCAGCGCACGTCGCTGAGTGCGCCCTTGTGGCGGTCCTCCTCGGCCAGGCTGAGGACGGGAATGAGGACGGAGTCGTAGAGCTCGAAGAGCGGCCGGTCGTCGACCAGGAACTCTTTGACGACTGTCCAGGCTTCGGTTTCGTCCATCGCCAGCAGGCGCTCGTAGAGGCGGGCCGCCGGGGAGAGCTTCGCATTGGTGCCGAGCAGAGTATGCAGGAAGGAAAGCTGCGGCACATAGCGGCCGAGTACCACGACGCATACCGTGAGCGGTGTGGAGAGCGCGAGGCCGGGCCATCCCCAGATCATCGACCAGAAGATCGCGCTGCCCAGCAGGGCGAGCGAAGAGATGCCGGTGTGGGAACTAAAGAGCCACGGCTCGATGACGTTCGCGAGGGTGAGTTCAAGCGTGAGGAAGAGGCCTAGGACAAGCAGAGGGGTCCACCAGGTGGAGGAGACCGCGATGGACAGCATGAACGGCAGGAAGGTTCCGATGCCCACTCCGGCGTAGGGCACGATGCGCAGTGCTCCTGCAATCACGCCCCACAGGGTGGCTTCGGGGACGTGCAGCAGATAGAGCCCGGCGCCGAAGGTGATGCCGTAACACGCATTGACCTGAAACTGCATGACCAGGTAGCGGCTGATGCGCGAGGTCGCTTCCTCCAGCGCCTGCGTCATGACGTTGATGTTGCCCATGCCGGCAAGCAGAAGCAACCGGTGCCGCAGATCTTCGCGGTTCAGCAGCATGTAGATGGTGAAGATGATGACGATGAAGGCCTGACCTATTGGCTCGAGGATGGTGCCGACCATCTGGGCCGTGGCTTGAAGCTGGTCTGACCGCTGGCCGACCACCTGGACGCGGACGGCGTTTTCGGGTTCGGGCTGACGGCTGGCCGCGAGCTGGCGTGCCATGTCTTCGACGAGATTGACCGCGCCTTCCAAAGAGGAGGCAGACGAGGAGTGGACCGACGCAATCTTGCGCTGGATGTTGGCGCGATATCCAGGGAGCGTGGTGGCCACGCTGAGGACTTGGCGCGATACCACATAGGCGCCTAATGCCAGCAGCATGCACGTGAGCAGGGCGACGATCGCAACGGCGAGCTTGCGGGGAAGGCCCCGATGCTCCAGCCACACCACGGCGGGTACCAGCAGGAAAGAAAGGGTCAGCGCGAAGGCCAGCGGAATCAAAATGACCTTGGCGAAGACCAGCAGGAGGAGGATGCCCGCGAACAGCAGGACAGATGTGCTGGCGGACGACTCGGGGATCCTCACGCGGGACATGGCGCCTCTAAAGGTGGCTTTTGCTTTCCGGCAAGGATACAGCAGGAGGCGTGCGACCTGTCAGAGGCTGGGGCGCAAATTGAGCATGGCAGAGATTTGAGGCAGACGGTGTTGGGGGGGAAGGGTCAGGCGCTCGCGACGTGGAGCTTGTTCGCCATATCGGAGCCGGCCATGGTGGTCGCGGCACGTCCGGCGGGAATCACGATGTCGGCCTTACCGCCGCCGATGAGTCCTAATCCCGCGACGGAGACGTTGTCCCGGGTGGTCTTGGCGGCGTACATCTCGGTATCGGCGGAACGGATGATGTTTTGCACGGTATTGCCGTCCTCGGGGAAGGTGGCAAGGCCAAAGCTGCCGGAGAGGCCAAGGTTGAGGCCTGCGCCCGAGAGGAATTTTTCGTCGTGCAGTTGCTGCCAGAGCCGCATGGTGGCTTCGATGGCGGGC
>JALYIG010000345.1 GCA_030775885.1 Acidobacteriota bacterium
AGTCGAGCGACACGGCAATCCCCTGCTGGTTCACCCGCTCGCAAGCCGCCACCGCTTCGTCGACGGACATCCCCGCCACAAACCGCGAAGCCACCTGCCGCCCCATTCGCGACCGCTCCGACCACTCCCGAACCACCCTGTTTCCCGATAACGCAATAAAGAAAGACCGCAGCAAACCTCACCCCACATCAGATGTAGAGTTTATCTTTACACGCTAACCGCGGCACAATCTCCGATCGACCCAGGAAGTCGCGTTCCGCGTCGCGCATGTCTCCTTACTTTTGGAAATGTCTTCCGAGAATGGACGCGCCACTCACGCGCTCCCGCCGGCAATCGCTAGCCTTGCGGCAGCGTGCTCGGGCTTACCTTGACCTGCTTCACCGGCGGAGTCACCATCTTACTGGTGTCCTTCAAAGCCGCAATGTCCTCGTCGTACCGTCCCGCAATCGAGTTTCCCCGAATGGTCGCCATCTCTTCCAGCATCTTCATGCCGTCCTTCAAATAGCTCATCCGGCTGCGCTCGTCGTGCCCCCACGTCACCGGAACCTCGCGAATCTCATACCCTAGCTTGCGCGCGATAAACAGAATCTCTGGGTCAAATCCCCAGCGCTCAATCCGCTGCAGCCTGAAAATAATCTGCGCCGCAGATCGCTTGAACGCCTTGAAGCCGCACTGCGTGTCCTTGAACGGCAGGCCCATCACTGTGCGTGTCACCCAGTTGAAACACCGCCCAAAAAATCTTCGGTAGAGCGGCTGATGAATCGTCTGCCGCGTCTTGTCCATCCAGCGCGAACCGATTGCGACATCCGCCCCGTCCGCGATCGCCGCCAACAGCCGCTCGGCCTCTTCCATTGGCGCAGACAGGTCCGCGTCAGTAAACATCACCACTTCGCCCGCCGCCTGCAGCAGTCCGTTACGAACTGAATATCCCTTACCGCGATTGCCTTCGTTCTTGATCAAATGCAGCCGCGGATATTTCTCCATCCAGCGCTGGATAATCTGCGGCGTCGAATCCGTCGATCCATCGTCAACCACCAGCACTTCTGCATCCCAGCCCTGCGTCTCCACGCACTCCATCACACGATCAAGCGTCCGCTCGATGCGCGCGCCTTCGTTGTATGCGGGAATCACAATGCTCAGATGCGGAATTGCCATACTCCCTCAAATTCTACAAACCGTTTGCCCACCTCGCTAACGGCATGCGCGCCACAGATAGCGTATTTCATCATACTGCAATTATTAGACGCCTGACCCGCCATATGGACTCAACTCACGGCACCTGAACATTCCCGGCACACTCAAGTTCACTTGCCGCCCGCCGCCTTCAGCGCCTGCTCAATGCTTTTATTCAGTTCCGGCCCGACGTACGCCAGCGACGACTCGGCCTGCGAAAACAGCAGCAGCCGTTCCGTCCCTTGCTCCATCTGGTCTGGTGTCAGATGCGGGTGCACCCGGAAGAACGTCTTGGCCAACACCTCCTGGTCTGCGGCCTCCGTCTGCAGCCTGGAATAGATTTTGACCGCCTCCGCCAAACTGCCATACAGAGTCACCTCGTCCGGTGTCATGTGTTCCAGCGCACCCGTTGAAAGCGCCGCCTGCCACGAGTTCGCCAGAAAAAAATATCCCGGGTTGTTTACCTGCGACAGTCGTCGATTCAACTCACCCGGATGCTGCTCAAGCTCCGGAAGATCGTCGACGATGCCCTTCAGGTCCTGGCTGTATTTCGTCACGCGCGGAAACTCGTCCTGGCCATACTCCCGATTTTGCGTCATCTCCACGCGAAAATTCTCCCGAGCCTCCCGAACCAGACCGTGATCATGGATCATCTCCCGCACTCCCTCCAGTCCAAGTGCAATCAATATGCCGCACGTGACCACCAGGATATGGATGAAAAATTCCTTCAGGCTGAGGATTGGATGATCAGGCGCATGGATATCCATGCAGAGGAGTTTACAAACCAGCCACGGATCTCCATCTCCTACCGCCGCCCCGCGAACCAACATCGCAACTTCACTCCAGATCGGCTAAACTCCTCACATCATGCCGGAAGATCAGCCAGACCAGCCCACCGCCCCGCCGCCCCCCCCACCGCCTCCCTCCGCCGCGCCCGTACCTCCGCCTTACGCCTACCGCCAGCCCTATACGCCGCCCTACACACCGCCTTACGCACAGCCGATTCCCTACCCGTATGGCCTTCCGCCGCGCCCGCGCCGTTCCGGGTGGTTCTGGGTCGCCATCATCGGAGGCTCCCTTGCCGCCGTCGCTCTGCTCATCGCCGCAATGGTATGGTCCACCGTCCGCAGCTTCAGCGGAGACACCTCCGCTTCGCTCGACGGTTTCGGCGGATCCCGCATCGGCGTAATCGACCTCGACGGCGTCATCCTCGACGCCGACAAGATCAACACCCAGCTCCGCAAGTTCGGCGACGACGACTCCATCAAGGCCATCATTCTCCACATCAACTCCCCCGGCGGAGGCGCCGCCGCCTCGCAGGAAATCTACAACGAGGTCGTCCGCGTCCGCACCGAGAAGAAGAAGCCCATCATCGCCTCGGTTGAGTCGGTCGGCGCATCCGGCGCCTACTACATCTCCGCAGGCTGCGACAAAATCTACGCCAACGACGCCTCAGTCGTCGGCTCCATCGGCGTCATCATGGAGTGGACCAACTACGGCGACCTCATGCGCTGGGCCAAGCTCAAAAACGTCGTTATCCACGCCGGAACCCTCAAGGACGCCGGCGATCCAACCCGCGACATGACCCCCGAAGAGGAGGCCTACTTCCAGTCCATCGTCGACAATATGTACGGCCAGTTCGTCCACGACGTCGCCACCGGCCGCCACACCTCCGACGACACCATCCGCCCCCTCGCCACCGGCCAGGTTTGGACCGGGCAACAGGCCCTCAAGCTCAACCTCATCGACAAAGAAGGCGGCTTCCGCGTCGCCCTCATGGACACTGCCAAGCAGGTCGGCATCTCCGGCGAGCCCACCATCGCCCGCCCGCCCAGCGACAAGAAAGGCCTCTTCGCCACGATCACCAGCGACTCGGAATCCCTTATTCCCAACCCAACCAAACTCCTCGATCAGGCACCTGGCTTCTACTTCATGTGGAGATAATTCCACGCAACTGGGTGCCCCATTCATGATGGGTTGATCGTCATGAATGGGGGATCGACCCACCAACTCAACCTCTTCGACCCCGACCCACCCGCGTCGAACTCATGGGACCCAACACCGCCGACGGCAAACCCGTCCCTCCGTCCACCGCTCCGCCGCCACCTGCACAACCTTAAATTCTCGCCGACGCCCCGATGCGAGCTCTAGCTGATAATCGGATAGCCTAATTATCTTGCCGATTGCGGTTCAGTACAGGACCTTGAGGCCGAATTGGATGATGCGCGGCTCAAATGTGCTGGTGATCTGGCCGCCCGTGGTTGCCGTCGTGCCGTTGGTGCCGCCGATAGTGCCCGGCAGGTAAAGGTTCGTATGGTTCAAGATGTTGTAGAACTCTGTGCGGAATTCCACCTTCAGGCTTTCTACCGGAGTCGAAAACTTCTTGTTCAGTGACAAGTCGGTTTGGTAGAACGCCGTGTTGCGCAATGGATTTCGAGATGCATTTCCGAATGGACTGAGCCCCGCTGCGCTGGCGGGAAGCGCGAAAGCTGCCGGATTCGTGTATTGAATGTACCCAGTCGACGCGATTTGCGTGTTCAGTATCTTCGGCACTCCGGGAATGATGTTTGGCCGATATTCATTGGCGCCGCGATAGGTCGCGGAGATCTGCGGGGACACCTGGTTGGAGGCACCGGGCCCGTAGGTAATATTGAACGGGGTACCCGACTGCATGGTATTGATGAGACTCAGTTGCCAGCCTCCGATCGCTCCATCGACGAGTCCGTTGCCGGCAGACAGGAACTGCCGTCCGCGGCCGAAGGGCAGCTCATAGACCAGGCTGGTAATGTTGGCGAGGGGCAGATTGTAATCCGACTGAGCATAGTCGGCCCTGGTGTTATTGCCATCCTGCGGTGAAGGAGTATTGCCTTCGAGCGACGCACTGGCGTTATCCAGCGAGTGCTCCCAGGTAAACGAGTTGAGCAGCGTAAGGCCGCCTACGAAGCGCTGCTCGTACTTCACCTGTAGCGAGTCAAAGTGCGAGTAGAACTCGTTGAGCGCCTCGGTGATGTCGGTCGGCCAGTTGGTATAGGGCCTGGCGAAGCCGAGAGCCGGGTTTTTCTGATTTGCATTCAAGAATCCTTCGAGTTTGACGCCGTGGCTGCCGACGTAAGCAATATCCAGCAGCGTGTTCTTTGCGAGCTGCCTTTGCACGCTCAGGAAATAGCTCTCGACGTAGCTCGCCTTATTGTTCTTCGGGATGTAGGTGATGTTGTCCGTGAATGGATTGAACGTCGTTGCCAGGCCTGCCGGGTAACCCTGATCCATCGTCACGTAGCAACTGGGCGTTGTGGTTCCCACCGCAATAATCTGTGCAGGAACAGAACTGCAGTGATTCGTAGTGTTCGGCGCCGACTGAGTGACTGTAGTGAACTGCGCCTGAGGGGCGTTGATAGGCAGAATGTCACCTGAGCCAGCCCGGGTGTAATGCGAGTAGCTGATGCCGAATCCGCCGCGCACGGCTGTCTTGCCATCGGGTGAGTAGGCGAACCCGAGCCGCGGCCCGAAGTCCTTCAGGTCGGGGTTTACCAGTGTTCTGCCGTATACCCCGCTACCCGAGAACGTCGTTACATACGCCGACTGCGTGGCGCCGGAAGTTGTAGTCAGGATCGTCTGCGTGCCAGGATCAAAATTCGACACATTATTATGGAGTTCGCCATAGGGCGATCCGTATTCCCAGCGCAAGCCAATGTTGAGCGTCAGATTCTGGCTTACTTTCCAATCGTCCTGGGCGTAGACACTTTGATCGCTTTGCAGCAGATGAGCAACATACTCATTTGCCAGCGAGTACGCGCTGGTGGTTCCGAACAGGAAGTCTGCCCAATAATTGTCTGCGACCGTCGTCGTCGGATTGCTGCAGCCGGGATCGTTCGCAAGGGTGCAGCGGCTATATCCTCCGCTGAATGTGAAGGAGCCATAAAGCGGGTTGTTATCCTCTACTGCCATCCATATATGTTCGTACTCATATCCAAATTTCAGTGAGTGCCTTCCCCTGACCCATGTGAAGTTCACTTTGGGGTCGATAATGGCGGGGTTTTGCCACTGGGGGTTCGTACTCTGTCGGCCGAAGCCGGTGAATCCTCCGGAGAGACCGATGGATGGCAAGCCACCCGCAACGATCGGATCAGAGGGGAGGCCGGGCAAGGCGAAGGACTTATCCCCGATCGACAGATTGTATTTCCCAGCCTTGGTGCGATCGAGCCCCAGGCGCACGTCCAGAACTTTGTCCGCGCCGAATAGTTGCGTGTACCCAAGGGCGATCTGCTGATCGAGAATCCTGATCCTTCCGTTTGTCTGGCCATCGAGCGGAATAGGGATTGTTGGATAATTTACGCCGTTCTCCTTGCGGTCGCTGATGCGGAGGAAAGCCGAGCTTTGAGGGTTGATCTGCCAATCGAACCGCAGATCGCCCTTGTCCGCGTGATCTGTAAACGGGATCTGCACTGAGTAGTCGCTTGCAGCCTGGCCCGTCGTCGCGGAACCGCTGACCGGGAGTCCCTTGATCTGGCTGAAGTAGCTGATCACCTTCGCTGCGACCGGATTGATGCCTGTTACCGCCGTTCCTCGCGGCGTCACCATTCCCGTAAGCGGATTGACCACGTCAACCGCGAGTATTCCATTCAGCTCGTTTTGTGTAGGGACAGTCAACACGTAAAGCGGCTTTAGTGTCTGGCGAAATCCCTCGTAGTCGAGAAAGAAAAACAGCTTGTCCTTTAGTATTGGGCCACCGAAGTTAAGTCCGTACTGATTGCGATTCAACGTCGGCTTCTGAAACGGCACCGGTCCATTGGTCCCGATCACGGTCGGATGGAAGAAGCCTTCCGCGTTCAGATTCGTGTTGCGGATAAACTCATACACCGTCGCGTGGAAGTTGTTTGTGCCGCTCTGCGAAGCCACGTTAATGGTGGCACCAGACCCGCGTCCGTACTCTGCGCTTTCATTGTTGGTCACAATTTGAAACTGAGCCACCGAATCGGGCGGCACTGCGATGATCTGATTGTCGAATCCCTGGTTGCTTTCCCCATACGCATTGTTGTCGAGCCCATCGAGCAGAAAATTGTTGAACATGCTGCGTTGGCCATTCACGTTGTAAGCACCTGCGCGTACCAGGGAGCTAATGGAACTTGTCGTGGCGGCAGTCGGCGCCTGCCGCGATCCCGGAATCAATGCCAGCAGATCGGAGTAGTTGCGTGACACAAGAGGCAGCGCTTCGGTCTGGTAGTTCGTTATGTTCTGTCCGCGCTCGCTTGTCTCGGTCTCGATCTGCATCGCGATACCATTCACTTGCACCGTACTCTCGGTCGATCCCACCTGCAGCGCAAGGTCAATTCGCTGGCGGTTGCCTACCGAGATCGTGATGCCCTTGGCTACCGCACTCGAGAAGCTCGGAGCGCTCGCAGCAATGGTGTATACGCCGACGCGCAGGGATGGCACCTGGTAGTCGCCCGCGCTGTCAGTCTTGACATCGGCGACCGCGCCCGTCGCATCGTTAGTGATTTTGACGGACGCGGCCGCTATAGCTGCGCCGCTCGCGTCACGAATCGTACCAATCAGACTCCCATTTTCGTACTGGGCGGGGAGCTGAATCGCAATCAGAATGAAAGCAAATACAGTCAGGCTCCGCAGGGCTGAGGAAGAAGAGATGGCTCGCATGGCACCAAGTTAACCCGGCTCATGTGACAGTCCAATTAACGAGGCGTGAACGGTTGGTTTAACAAACCAGGCATGATGTGCACAATTTCTCCCCATGGAAGCATTCGGCTCTTGCCGCGGCCGAGTGGAAACGCCCAGAGGTACATAGACTGACGTTCGCCAAATAACAGGTCGGGCGCGCGATTGCCGCTCTCTGTAACGCAATTTTGTTACCGAATCGGTATCGTAATGAAATGACTTGGTTCAATCACAAGAAGCAACCCTCAGCTAACGTTCCGGTAATACTCGCTCTCTGTTCCCTTGTCAGCGTGACAACTCCGCACGCGCCTGCACAACAAGTGCCGGGTTCAAAGGATGCAGATTCGACGTGGCTGGATTTGCCTACGGGCAAACAGTTGGGCGTGGTGCCGGGAAATCCCCAGCGACTCAATTCGTTACCGATGTCAATGGCAGTCACGCCGGATAGCCGTTACGTGGTGACAGTGAATGCAGGGTACGGCACGTTTGAGTCGCGATACGAGCAATCGCTCGCGGTGATGGACACTCAAACCGGCACCGTCGTGGATTTTCCTGACGACCGAACAGACCTGCGCTTGAAGCAAACACTCTATTCTGGGCTGGCATTCAACAAGGATGGCCGGCACCTGTACGCAAGCATGGCCTCACTGACGGAGCCAGTCGGCGACGGGAAGACCAGCACCGGCAATGGCGTGATCGTGTACCGGTTCACTGAGGGTCGAATTTCGGAAGAGCGGCTGATTCCGGTACCTCTTCAGGTGTTGGCGGGCAGCCGGCGAACAAGGCTGATCGGCGGTAGCGAAAACACGCTGGGAGTTCCGTTTCCTGCGGCGATTGCGTTGATTGGAGGGGCAGGAGACGAACGAATGCTGGTCGCGGACAATCTCTCAGACAATGCGGTAGTTCTAAATACCGTCACCGGCAAGGTCGAGCAGCGATTCGATCTTTCCGAGAGCGATACGGTCCCAGGCACGTATCCGATCGCGCTGGCTGTGTCGAAGGATGGGACACGGGCGTACGTTGCGCTTTGGAATGCAAGTGAGGTGGTGGAACTCGACTTGAAAAGGGGCGTCGTGGGTAGAAAGCTGGCACTTCTCAAGCCTGCTGATCCGGTCAAACCTGGGACGCATCCGTGCTCATTACAGATGAGCCCCGACAAAAATACCTTGTATGTTGCATTGGCGAACCGCGATGCCGTAGCCGCAGTTGATGTGGAGAGGGGTGCGTTCAAGGTGCAGAGTTACTTCGACACGCGTCTCCCCGGACAGAGCTACTTTGGAGCAGAACCGGACGCGCTTGCTGTGAGTGCTGATGGGGAACGGCTATACGTTGCCGACATGGGATCCAATGCGGTGGCCGTAATCGATACGCGCAAAAAATCCTCACCAGCGGCGAGAGAGGGAATGATTGAGCCAATCGGCTTCATTCCGACGGAATGGATGCCGACCGCGCTTGCCATGGCGGGTGGGACGCATGAGCAACTTTATGTGGCGACGGCAAAGGCAAGAAGCA
>JALYIG010000346.1 GCA_030775885.1 Acidobacteriota bacterium
GCCCCGCACCGCACGCGCCGCGTTGATCCCCGCCATCAAGCCCTGTGCCGCCGCCTCCTCATACCCTGATGTCCCATTGATCTGCCCCGCCAGGTACAGCCCCCTGATGCTTTTCACCCGCAGCGTCCGATCTAGCTCCGTCGGATCGATCGCGTCATACTCGATCGCGTATCCCGGCCGCAGCATCTCCGCGTTCTCGAGGCCGGGTATGGACCGCACCATCGCGGTCTGCACCTCCATCGGCAAGCTCGTACTCATTCCGTTGACGTACACCTCGTGCGTGTTCAACCCCTCCGGCTCCAGGAAAAACTGGTGCTGCGTCTTCTCCGGAAACCGCACAATCTTGTCCTCGATCGAAGGACAATACCGCGGACCAATTGCCGAAATCTGCCCCGTGTACATCGGCGACCGGTGCGCATTCTCCCGAATCAGCCGCAGCGTTTCCGGCGTCGTCTGCGCGATATAGCAACTCACCTGCCGCAACTCCGGCACCCAATTCCCAGCCGCAACCTCTTTCGCGTTGTCATTCTGAGCGGAGCGAAGAATCCCCGTATTCTGCCAGTCCGCCCCCAAACCTCCAGGTGCCCCATTCATCGCGGTCGCATCGCGATCCGGGGTCCCCGGCGAGCGGTCTTGGCTCGCTGGGGTGGGGTGAGTGGGAAGTAAACCCTTCGAACCGCTGCCCTTCCTCCCTGCCCGAAAGCTAAACGGCGTAGGATCAGCATCCCCCGGCTGTTCCTCAAACTTCGTCCAGTCAATCGTCCGTCCATCCAGCCGTGGCGGAGTTCCCGTCTTCAACCTGCACTCCCGCAAGCCCAGCCGCTTCAGCGCCTCGCCCAGCAACACGCTGGCCGGCTCTCCACTCCGCCCCGCCGCATACTGCTGCTCCCCGCAATGGATCAAGCCATTCAAAAACGTCCCGGTAGTCACCACAGTAGCCTTGGCATGGATCACCCGGCCATCCCGCAGCCGCACTCCCGTCACCCTCATCATCTGCTTGTCATTCAGAGCGTGCATGTCATTCTGAGCGGAGCGAAGAATCCCCGCATTTTCTCCGCCGCGCCCCAAAAGCCCGGGTGCCCCATCCTTTCCAGCCTCATCGGAAAGGGTGGGATCGACGAGGCCGACACCACTCCCTATTCCCTCTTCCCTATTCCCTGTTCCCTCCACCACCAGATCCACAACTTCCGCCTGCTTGATGAAAAGACCCTTCTGCCCTTCCAGCACCTCCCGCATCTTCACCCGGTACAGCGCCTTATCGCACTGTGCCCGCGGACTCCAAACCGCCGGCCCCCGCGAAGTATTCAGCAGCCGGAACTGGATCCCGCAAGCATCCGCCACCTCGCCCATCACTCCGCCCAGCGCATCCACCTCGCGCACCAGGTGTCCCTTCGCAATCCCGCCCACCGCCGGATTGCAGCTCATCTGCGCAATCAAATCCAGGTTTAGTGTGAACAGAGCAGTGCGCAGCCCCATGCGCGCAGCCGCCATCGCCGCCTCGCATCCCGCATGCCCGGCGCCCACCACCACCACATCGAACTCTTCCGTAAAAGCCATCTCCCATCATCTTACGTGCGAATACCGAAGTCGGGTGCTCCTCCCCGGCGCATTGGAGCAGCCGTCATTCTGAGCCGAACCTGGCTCAGAATCCCCGTAGTCGTTCTTGCCCGAGCAGCCCGCCGAATCCGCTTCTCCCTCTCCTCCGCTTCGCCTAGAATGATCCCGCGCCGCGCAACTTGTTTCCCCCGCCCGCGAAAATTTGTCGCAGCAAAACATTTTCATCGAGAGGTCACCATGCTTTCCAATAGCCCACTCGTCGCCTTCATCCCCACCCGCGACGCCGCTCGCGCACGCGCATTCTACGAGTCCACCCTCGGCCTGCGTTTCGTCTCAGACGACAACTTCGCCCTCGTCTTCGACTCCAATGGCACCACCATCCGCATCGCCCGCGCCCCCGAGTTTACCCCATTTTCATTCACCCTCCTCGGCTGGGAGGTCCCCGACATCGACGCCGCCGTCGCCTCGCTCACCGCTAAAGGCGTCGAGTTCGCCCGCTACAGCTTCCTCGACCAGTCCCCCAACGGCGTCTGGACTGCCCCCGGCAACGTCGCCAAAGTCGCCTGGTTCCCCGACCCCGATGGCAACCTACTCTCCCTCTCCCAGCACTAGAGCAAATTCTCTAGAGCTATGAAGCTATTCAGGCGCGTCATTCTGGACGAAGTCCAGAATCTCAGTAGTTGCTCTCCGCGACTCCACTACACATACAGGGAAACGGCACCAGTCTCTTCCCGCTCCACTCGTTATTCCGCTCCGCAGCCCAGAAATCTTCTTCTCCCTCCCCCTCTTCAGCCTAGAATGATCCCGCGCCGCAATCCCTTTCGGAGAACGTAATGCGACTCGGCAGCCTAGCCCTCACTTCCATCCTCCTCATCCCGCTCGTCCCCGCCCGCGCCCAGAACACGGCCGCCCCCTCAACCGAAGTACTCGGCACCAACATCCAGACCCTCCACGTCACCTCCCGCGAGGTAGTCGTCGACGTCATGGTCACCGACGCAAAAGGCCAACCCGTCCACGGCCTCCAGCAATCCAACTTCACCATCTTCGAGAACGGCCACCCACAAACCATCCGCAGCTTCAGCGAGATATCCTCCACCGTCCCCAAACCCGGACCCACCCCGCCCGCTCTCCCTCGCGGTATCTACACCAACAGCCAGTCCACCCCTGCCACCGGCCCGGTCGACCTCCTGCTGCTCGATGCGCTGCACACCCGCGACGTCGCCAACATGGCCCGCGCTGTCAAAGCCGTATCGGACTTCATCTCCGCCATGCCGCCGGGCACGAAAATCGCCATCTTCCAGCTCTCCGAGAGCGGCCTCCACATGATGCAGGGCTTCACCTCCGACCCCGACACCCTCCTCCGCTCCCTGCACAACGGCACCACCATCGAGATCGATTCCAACCAGGAAAAACACACCACTGACTGGTACACCATCGACGCCCTCAACCAGATCGCCGCCTACGTCGCAGGCATCAAGGGCCGTAAAAATCTCCTCTGGATCACGCCCGGCATGCCCGTCAACCTCATGCGCGATGGCGGCTACGGCTGGTCCGATGGAACCGACCCCGGCGCCCTGTTTGGCGGCTCGCTGGAAGGCCCCGACATGGGCCAGGTTCACCGTCTCATGGATGTCTACGAGCGCTTCACCGCCGAGCAGGTCGCCGTCTCCCCCATCGACCCGCGGGGCGTCCAGGCCTACCAAAAACCCAAATCAGCTCTCGCCCACCTCAAGGTCGAAGCCGTCGCCGAACAGAGTGGAGGCGAAGCCTTCTACAACAATAACGACCTCAAATCCCTCATCTCCAAAGCCATCGACGACCAGTCCCACTTCTACACCCTCTCCTACATCCCGCCCAACCACACGGACGATAACCGCTACCACACCGTCAAGGTCGCCGTGGCGAGCAATCCTGATCAGCCCGGCCTCAAACTCATCTACCGCGAGGGCTATAACGCAGAGCGAGTCCCCACCCTCGACGCACCCGCTCCCGGTCCCGAACTGCTCAAAGCATCCATGCAGGGCAGCAC
Organism: Acidobacteriota bacterium; assembly: GCA_030775885.1. Classification (GTDB taxonomy): domain Bacteria; phylum Acidobacteriota; class Terriglobia; order Terriglobales; family Acidobacteriaceae; genus Edaphobacter. Next base: position 3,587 of record JALYIG010000346.1, read on the forward strand.
GCCCGCCCGCACCCAGATCCTCTTCGACGTCGGCCTCTGGCCCACTCCGCCCGAACCGCTCACCGGAGCCCAGCCCGCCAAGCTGCCAAAGCCAAAATCCGGAGCGCCCCTCCGTTACGACGTCCACTTCGGCTTTCCGCCAAGAGAGGTCGCCTTCCTCAAGGACCCCGACGGCACCCTGCACGGCTCACTCCAATTCGAAGTCAGCGCATTCAACGTCGACCGCAAACTGGTCGCCCACCTCAGCCAGACCGTCCAGCTCAACTTCAGCCCCGCCGACTACGACGACTTCGTCGGCCGCCCCTACCGCTTCTCCCAGCACATCGACCTGCCGCCCGGCGACCTCAGCGTCCACACCGGCATCCTGGATATCGTTTCCAGCAAGGTCGGCACCCTCGAAATCCCCCTCGTCGTCCCCAAACTCCAGACGGCAAGCCCAGCGAAATAAAAGACTCGCATCTGCGACGAGATACGGGCTGAAGGCCCGTGCTACCGTAGCCTTGGCCGCAGGCCCAGGATCCCCGGCTACCCATATCCCGCGGGCTGAAGGCCCGCTCTAAAATTGCGCGTCTGCCGGGTCCATGGCTCGTAACTGTGGACCAACGAAGGCCCTTTGAATCAACGCCAGAAAAAACTTTTGCGAAAACGCTCAGCAAACTTGCGTGTCAAGTGCCCAAGCAGCCTATCTATTTCATTCCAAGGGAAATAGGGTCTACATTTTAGTTACGGTCGCTCCGGTACAATTAGAGCAGTAACAATCAAAACAAGCCCGGCCTCGCGTCGGGCTTGTCCATTTAACCGTCCATCCTCCGCAAATGGCCCCTAAGCCATTTGGCCGGAGCACTTTGTGCCTAACTCGTCTGTTATCAGAACCAACCCGATCAGTCCGTACTTGCGCCCGGATCAGATCCAAAGCTATGTCTTTTATTTATAAGAGTTTGAGACCTCAGGTACCACCAAAAGGAGACCCCGCTACATGCAAATCTTATCGATCCGCGCCTCCTCCGGGCCCGTCCCGCCGCACGCGTTGCCCGCCCTCACGCCGTACTTCGTCGCCCAGCTCTTTCCCGCGACGCCGCTCGCCAACATCGCCGCCAATCTGCCCCACATCCTCGCCGCCCTCACCGCCGCGTCGCTCGGCGACACGCCGATGCTCCTCGTCGCCCTCAGCACCATCCGCGCTGAAACTGAATCCTTCCTGCCCCTCACCGAGCGGCCCTGCCACCTCAACACCTCGCCCGGAGGCCATCCCTTCGACCTCTACGACCACCGCCACGATCTCGGCAACCAGGGCCCGCCCGACGGCGCATCCTTCTGCGGCCGCGGTTTCGTCCAGCTCACCGGCCGCGCCAACTACGCCCAGTTCGCCCGCGAGATCAATCAGCCGCTGCTCGCCAATCCTGACCTCGCCGCTGAACCCGCCATCGCCGCTCGGCTCCTCGCCCTCTTCCTTAGCCACAAGCAATCCGCCATCCGCCGCGCCCTCTACGCCAACGACCTCGTCGCCGCCCGCCGCCTCGTCAACGGCGGCTCCAACGGCCTCGACCGCTTCACCTCCGCCTTCCACATCGGCGCTCGCCTCCTCGAATGAATATCATGCCCGCTCGCGGATCCCGGACACAAAAATCGTTATGGGCACGGATTTATCCGTGCCGTAAGTCGCACGACCGGAGCGGGGCTTCAGAGACTGCTATCGTTATCCCGCCAACAAATTCCTCGATCCAAGGTCACCTCAAATAATGACGCAAATCGAACGACGTACCTTCCTCAAATCCGCCGCGAAGACGATGCTCGCCGCTCCCGCCCTGCCTCTGCTCTCCGGCTTGGCCAACGCCGAGCCCACCGCCCCGGTGCATCCGGTCGTCCACAAATCAGCGGCACCGCCGAAACCGGCGGTCAAACTGAACGTCCGCGATCTCGGCGCCACCGGCGACGGCACAACGAAGGACACGCTCGCCATCCAACAAACCATCGAGCGCTGCTCTGTCTTCGGTGGCGGCGAAGTCATCGTCCCCGCAGGCGACTACCTCACTGGCGCGCTCGCCCTCCGCAGCGGAGTAACCCTGCGCATCGAAGAGGGCGCCACCCTAAACGGCTCAACCGATCTAGCCGTCTATCCGCTAGCACAGGTCCGCTGGGAAGGCCACTGGATCAAAGGCTACACCGGCTTTATCTCCGCCACCGATGCCCAGAACATCGCCATCGTCGGCAAGGGCAAGATCATCGGCAACCCCACCCTCAAGGGCCGCGTCGACCGCGCCACCAAACTGCGCTACCCCGCGCTCATGGAGTTCAACAACTGCAAAAACGTCCGCGTCGAGGACGTCTACACCCAGCAATTCGGCATGTGGTCCACCCATCCCGTTTACTGCGAAAACGTCACCTTCAAGAACGTAACCTTCAAGAGCGCCGCGGACGGCATCGACGTCGACTCCTGCAAGCACGTCATCATCGATGGCTGCAACTTCGACACCGGTGACGACTCCATCTCACTCAAGTCCGGCCGCGGCGCCGAAGGCAACCTCATCGGCCGCGTATGCGAGGAAATCCTCATCACCAACTGCACCTTCTCCGACACGAACTTCGCCAACATCGGCATCGGCAGCGAAACCTCCGGCGGCGTGCGCAACGTCCGCATCGAGCACTGCAAGTTCATCAGCGCCCGCTCGCACGCCATCTACATCAAGAGTCGCGTCGGTCGCGGCGCCTTCGTCGAAAACGTCTCCGTCAACGACATCGACGTCTCCGGCATGCGCCAGGGCTTCCTGCGAATTCAGAACATCAGCTCCGGAATCTCCGATGGCGAGGCCTCCGTCATGGGTCTCCCCGGCATCCCGTCGTTCCGCAATTTCCGCTTCTCCAACGTGCGCGTTACCGACGTACCGACGTTGGTGAGCGCGACAGAAATGCATCCGCTGAAACCGCTCGACGGACTGACCCTTACCAATATCACCGGCACCTGCGCCAAAGGCATTGCCCTGGTGAACGTGAAAAACGCCCACCTCAGCGGCATCAAGGTAACAGGTTTCACCGGTCCGCTGCTGTCGACGGCACATGTCACCGGCACCGGCCTCACCGGAGCAGTCCCCATCGAAGGCGACGGCCCCAAGCTCCCCGACGAACTACCCGTGCCCGCAACCCCCTACCAACTGCACTAGCGTCGTGAGTCTAAAGTTCGTATCAAAGATGAGGCTGTCATCCTGAGCGTAGTTTGGCGCTCTTGCGCCGAACGGAGTCGAAGGGCCCCGACGATGCCTGTTGAACCTCGACCCTTCGTACTCTTCAACCTGAATATCGGTCCCGCGCTTAATCTCGATACAACACTAATCCGGCCACTTCCACCCCGTAATCTCCGGCCGGTCAATCCCGTTCTCGTGAGCATAGTTCACGCTCTCGATGATCTGCGCCTTCAGCCATTCCTTGGTGTGCGACGCCGTCTTCTGTAGCTTCGGCACGCGGTCGATCACGTCGATCGCCTGGTTGAACCGATCCACCTGGTTCAGAATCGCCAGCTCCAGCGGTGTGTTGATATTGCCTTTTTCCTTGTACCCACGCACATGAATGTTGTCGTGATTTTTCCGTCTGTAAGTCAGCTTATGAATCAGCGAGGCATACGCATGAAAGTTGAAGATCACCGGCTTGTCCACGGTAAACAGCGAATCGAACTCCTTGTCACTCATCCCATGCGGATGCTCGATCTCCGGCATCAGCCGGAAAAGATCCACCACGTTGATGAACCGTATCTTCACCTCCGGACAACGCTCGCGCAGAATCGCCACCGCCGCCAGCGACTCCGACGTCGGAATATCGCCCGCGCACGCCATCACCACATCCGGCTCAGCGCCTTCGTCGTTCGAAGCGAAGTCCCAGATGCCCAGGCCCTTGGTGCAGTGGTCGATCGCCTGCTCCATCGTCAGATACTGCAGATGCGCCGCCTTGTCCGCCACAATTACGTTCACGTAGTTGGTCGAGCACAAACAATGGTCCGCAACCGACAACAGACAATTCGCATCCGGCGGCAGATAAACCCGCGTCACCTCAGGACTCTTATTCGTCACCACATCCAGAAATCCCGGGTCCTGGTGCGTGAATCCGTTATGATCCTGCCGCCATACCAGCGATGTGATCAACAAATTCAACGACGAGATCGGCGCGCGCCACCGCAGTTCCAGCTTCGACTTCTCCAGCCACTTCGCATGCTGGTTGAACATCGAATCGATGATGTGTACGAACGACTCGTAAGTCGAAAAGAACCCGTGCCGCCCGGTCAGCAGGTAGCCTTCGAGCCAGCCTTCCAGCGTGTGCTCACTCAGCATCTCCATCACGCGGCCAGAGCGCGACAGGAATCCGCCGTCCGCATCCTCCGGCTTCAGCTCTTCCATCCACGTCTTGGGACTCGCCGCATAGATCGCGTCCAGCTTGTTCGAAGCCGTCTCATCCGGCCCGAACACACGGAAGCTCGTCATATTCCGGCGCATCACGTCGCCCAGATATACCGCCATCGTCGCCGTCGACGACACCTCAATCTGCCCCGGTTTCGCTACCTTCAGCGCATACTGACGGAAGTCGGGAAGCAGCAGCGGCTTCCGAAGTACCCCGCCGTTCGCATGCGGATTCGCCGTGATCCGAGCCTTGCCCTCCGGCGCCATCGCCTTCAACTCCGGAATCAGCGCGCCGCTTTCGTCAAACAGTTCCTCCGGCTTGTAACTCCGCAGCCAGTCCTCAACCATCTTCAAATGCGCGGGGTTTTTGACTGGATCGGCGATCGGAATCTGGTGCGCGCGCCACGAGCCCTCCAGCTTATGTCCGTCCAACTCCTTCGGGCACGTCCATCCCTTCGGCGTCCGCAAAATAATCATCGGCCACTTCGGTCGCCTCAATCCCTCTGCGTTCGCCCCGCCCGCACTGCGAGCGCCATCCTGAATCGCACGGATCTCCACGTAGCACTGCTCCATCACCGCAGCCATCTTCTGGTGCATTACCGCCGGGTCGTCGCCCTCGACGACATACGGTTTCCAGCCCAGACCCAAGAAGAGCATTTCCAACTCATCCGGCGGAATGCGTGCAAGAATCGTTGGGTTTGCGATCTTGTAACCATTCAGGTGCAGGGTCGGAAGCACCGCGCCATCACGCACCGGATTCAGGAACTTGTTCGAGTGCCAACTGGTCGCCAGCGGCCCAGTCTCGGCCTCGCCGTCGCCCACCACCACCGCAACGATGAGGTTCGGGTTGTCGAACGCCGCGCCGAATCCATGGGACAAGCTGTACCCCAGCTCGCCGCCCTCATGAATCGAGCCCGGCGTCTCGGGTGTGCAGTGGCTTCCAATCCCACCCGGAAACGAAAACTGCAGGAAGAACTTCTGCATGCCCGCGATGTCTTCGCTCTTGTCCGGATAAACCTCCGAGTACACACCCTCGAGATAGCTGTTCGACAGTGTCGCCGGCGCTCCGTGCCCCGGCCCCGAAAGGTAGATCAAATCCAGCGCATACTTCTTGATCAACCGGTTCAGATGCACCCACGTAAACGTCTGCCCCGGGTCCGAACCCCAATGTCCGAGCAACCGGTTCTTGATGTGCTCCTTCTTCAGCGGCTCCCGCAGCAACGGATTCGCCCGCAGATACAGCATCCCAACGCAGCAATAATTGCACGCCCGCCAGTAAGCATCCATCTTGCGCAACTCATCGGCAGAAAGCGGTTGTTGGTTAATCATCGCCGGTTCCAACACGTTTACCGCGGAGATCGTGCTCATAAATTCCTCCTGTGCGTTGCGCTGCTCATTCGGCCGAAGGCAGGTCAATTGAGACGTGAACTATCTTGGATGCCAGTATCTCGCCGCGAGCCGCACCACGGCGCGTCGGCGAGATCAATTTACGATGACGACGCCTCGCCTCGCGGTGACTTCAGACACATCCGCATCACATGCCGTGCAATCATCAAATCCTCTTCCGCCGGCGCCACATAAACTGCCACTTGCGAATCATCGCCGCTGATCTTCCGTACATTCTGGCCCCATTCCGGACGCTCCCCCAAACTTGGCGAAATCGGAAGAAGTCGATTCGCATCCGCGTCCAACCGAGCGCCAAGACCCGCAAGTCCAGCGACTATCTCGGCTCGCGAATCCGCGTCATGCTCCCCGATCCCGCCCGTAAACACCAGCGCATCCGCACCATACAGCGCAATGAATCCAGCAATCGACTTCACCACGCTGCGCACGAAAATCCGAATTGCCAGCCGCGCCGGCTCATCGCCTTTCGCCGCCGACGCGCGCAACTCGCGCATATCGTTGATTCCACCCAGCCCTTTCAGCCCAGACTCATGGTTGAGCATCTTCTCCACCGATTCAGCCGTCGCGCCCGGCTGGCGCAGCAGGTACAGCACCACGCCAGGATCAAGGTCCCCCGGCCTCGTCCCCATCACTACGCCGCCGGTTGGAGTCAGCCCCATCGTCGTGTCCACCGACTTGCCATCGACGCACGCGGTCACGCTGCACCCGCTGCCGAGGTGCGCGATCACCATGCGCTGCGGGAACACAACTCCGCGCGCCTCCCGCATCTGCACAATGATCGACTCGCACGACAGCCCGTGAAATCCGTACCGCCGCACGCCCGCCTCGCGCACCGCCGCAGGTAGCGCATAAACGCTCGACTCTTCCGGCATCGTCTCGTGAAACACCGTATCGAAACACGCAAACCGCGGAACACCGGGCACCCGCCGCATCATCTCCTCAATCATATGGAGCGCCGCCGGATCATGCAGCGGAGCAAATACCACCGCCTCCCGCAGTTGTCCCAACACCTCCGGCGTCAGCCGTTGATGGCCGCGCAAGTGCGCTCCGGGATGCACCACACGATATCCAACAGCGTCCGGCGGAGGCAGTCCGGGAAGTCCGAACGCGCGCTGGACCACGCTGATCGCCTCGTCCATCGAGCCCGCCTTCACCTCGCCCACGGCGCTGGCCAGGTCTTTGCCCGCAGCGCTGTGCAAGGTGAGCGCCGCCGACGCCTCGCCAATTTCGCTCAGTTCGCCCTCATACAGCGAGAGCAACTGCGCCCAACCGTCCGCAAACATCGAAAACTTGATCGACGACGATCCGGGATTGAGAACCAGAATATGCATATCTACTTCACTCAGATGCTGTTGCGACCAACCTTACCACTCCCTCATCTCGGGTTCGTAAAATCGCACCGTGCTATAGTCCCTCCATCCGCACCAGGAGCACTTTTCGATGACCGTACCATGCCAGGTCAGCACAGCAGAGATGCGCGAAGCCTTCCGCCTCAACCTCAACTCCTCCGCCTGTTTCAAAATCCTGCGCGGCAACGCCCGCAGTGTCATCTACATTCTCGTGTTCTCCGCGCTCATCATTGCCGAAGTTGCGAAGGGTGGCATCGACTGGCAGAAGATAGCAGTTTTTGCCGGCGGGCTAGCGCTGTTCGTCGCGCTGTTCTGGTTCCGCTTTCATCGAACGATCGCCAAAACGGCAAAGGTGCTCTCGGCATCCTGCAGTTCATTGACCATCGACACGCAGGGCCTCACCGCGGAGACGACCAGCGGAACCCGCACCTCCGTCCCGTGGTCCGCCATCACCTGCTGGCGCGAAGGCAAACTCGTCTTCACCATCGGCGACGCGAAGGCGTACCGCACTGTCCCCAAAACCGCCATGGGCGAGATGCAGTCCGGCGAGCTTCGTTCCCTATTGCTCTCGCAGATTCGTGCCAACGGCTAAGCCAATCAACCAAGCCCTAAAACTTTCCCTGCGACAGCGTTACCGTTTCCAGCAGCCGGATAATCTTGAGCGTATCTGACAGCACAGCCTTCCCTACTTCCTTTTCAAAGGCCCGCTGCAGTCCGTCAAACGCGCTGATGACACGGTAAGCAGCTTTCTTGCCCGAGGATTTCAGCGCAAGCAGATACGCACGCGCATCGGCCGGATCGATCTTCCGCTGCAATAATCCTTTGGCTTCCAGCGAAGAAATGCTGTGGCTGATGTTGCCTCGGGTCGTCGCAAACGTCTCCGCAAGATGCGACGGCTTGATCTGCCGGGGGGTCTCGAAGAAGATCGCAACCAGCACCAGGCCCTCCACAAAGTTCAGGTTATCGGCCGCCAACGCTTGGTTTGCAAGAGCGTTGAACCGGCGTGCTGCACTGTTGACCGCAAACATCGGGCTTTCCCGCAGAAAGGCTTCAATTCGCATTGCTTCCATGTCCTATAGTTTAGCCCATCAATAATTAGCTTCGATATCGAACTGTCCTTGTGGAACCGGCCGTCCCAGTTGATCCTTAAGCTGTGAGAAATTCCCATCTGCCTCTAATCGTCTGGCTCCTCTGCACCGGGCTCGGTACTGCCCAACAGCAGTCGCCTGCGCCATCGCAGCCGAGCACCTCCACCGCGCCCGCGTCCATACCGCCCCGCGTTGACAGTATTCAGGTCACCACCACCGTCGAGCCGCTTCCTTTCGCCGAGTCCAATCGCTCCGTCAACGAACTTCTGACCCGCGAAGCCCCCATCGCCAGTGACTCCGTCGTCGACCTGCTTCGCACCGACCCATCGCTCAATGTGCAGGCTCGCGGAGCAGAAGGCGTTCAGGCCGACCTCGCCATCCGCGGCACCACCTTCGAGCAGTCCCTCGTCCTGGTTAACGGCTTCCGCGTTAACGATCCTGAGACCGGACACCTCAACCTCGACATTCCCGTTCCGCTCGACGCCATCACCCGCGTCGACATCCTGCACGGCAGCGGCTCAACCTTCTACGGATCGGATGCCGTTGGAGGAGCCGTCAACCTGCTCACTGGAGCGCCGCCCACTGGCCTAAGCCTCATCTACCGTTCCGGCGCAGGCAACTACGGCTCGCTGGAAAATCACCTCCGCGCAGACTACTCTACCGGCCCTTTCGCCGAGCAAATCACAGCCGGCCGTGACCAGTCCGACGGCTTCACCTACGACCGCAACTACGCCTCCAACGCCGTCGCGAGCGAGACCTGGCTGAAGTCCGCATCAGGCACCACTGACATTCTGCTCGCCGCCAGCGACCGCCCTTACGGCGCCAATCTTTTCTACGGCAATTATCCGGAGTGGGAGCGCACCAAGGCCTGGCTCGGAAGCATCCAGCAGCAACTCGGCTCGCGCACCGCCGCCAGCTTCGGATACACGCGCCACACCGACGAATTCATCCTCATCGTCGGCAAGCCCTCCGTCTACGAGAACAACCACGCCACTTCCAGCTTCGAAGCCGCGCTGCGCCGCGCCGACTCGCTCGGCCGCAACACCACTCTCTCCTATGGCCTCGAAGAATCCGGCGACACCATCCACTCCAACTCGCTCGGCCAGTATGCGCGGAATCAGGGCGCAGGATACGCCAACCTCAGCTTGCGCTCGCTCGGCCGCTTCTCACTCTCTCTTGGTTCGCGCGAAGAGGTCCTTTCCAGCCAGGGCTCGGTCTTCTCGCCCAACGTCGCCGCAGCGTTGACACTGACGAAGACTCTGCGCCTGCGCTCCTCAGCTGGACACGGTTTCCGCCTGCCTACGTATGTTGACCTCAACTATACCGATCCAGTCACCAGCGGCAATCCCAACCTCAAGCCCGAATCAAGCTGGAGCTTCGAAGGTGGAGCGGACTGGACCCCTGCGAATGGCCGTCTCACCCTCACCGCCGTCGGCTTTCGCCTCAACGAGAAAAACGCCATCGACTACGCCAAGCTTCTGCCGCTGACCACCGGCGAGAAGTGGCAGGCAACCAACGTACCATCCCTTGATATCTCCGGCGCAGAAGTCAGCGCGCGCATTCGCCTCGCCTCAACCCAACAGATCCAGCTCAGCTACACCGCCAACCACTCCGCCAACCTGCCCGCGAACTACCTCTCCGAGTACGCCTTCAACTACGCCGCGCAGAACGCGATCTTCGTGTATGTAGGCTCCTTCGGCCAACTCACCGCGCGCAACCAGGTCAACATTGTGCAAAAGACCACCCAGCCTGCCTACGCGCTGTGGGATATCGATCTCGAGCGTAACACCGGGGCCGTCCGCCCCTACCTGCGCCTGCTCAACGTCTCCAACACGGGCTACCAGGAAGTTCCCCAGGTACCCATGCAGGGCCGCACCATCATGGGCGGCATGGAACTGAGTTGGTCGCGGCGCTGACTCGCTACTGAATGATCGTCGTGATCGACGTGCTGGACAGGCTGAACGATTTGTTCGGTACGAACGGCAACATCAGATGATAGGTGTACGTAACCTTCACCTGCACATGGCTGTTAGCGTTCTCGTTCCCGTCGGGATAGGTCGTGACCGGAGTCATTGTGCCGCCTCCCACGTTGGGCCACTTAAGTCCGGAAACATACGCACTCACCGCGGCCGCGTTGACTTCGCAGGTCGGGGTCGCGATGTTAGGACAGGAAGCTCCGCGAACCATCGCATACCGCGTGCCCTGGCGCGCGCATTCGGAGATCATCTCGTATGTGTAAAGCATCAGGCATATCTCGATGAAGACAAAAATCAGAGCGAACAGCGTCGGCAAGGTGACAGCAAATTCGATCAGCGTGCTTCCATCTTCCCTGCGCCACCAGTCCCGCCGGCGCGCGGGGGGAACACAACGCGACCAGGAAGCTGTGGGTTCAACTTTGCGATGGAATAGATTGGCAAGCGAAACCATCATTGCTGCACTCCCATTACCGATGTGCCGCGGAGGGTGAGCGAAGATGTCAGAACCGACCAATGGATCGTGGGAGTCACCGAAACGCTTGTATTCACCTGGACGAGTTGGATACCGTGATTCCCCGCACCCGTGCATGCTGCAGTGGCATTAGTCTTGCCATTCACGCCGAGATATTGAGTTCCAGTCATTGCGGTAGCGCACACGTAGTAGGCGCTCGAGGTGACTACTAGATTGTTGCCGAAGTCGCTCGCATCCGCCCGCGCTGCCGTGGTTATGCCGTTGCTATCCGCAGCGAACGTCCCGTTCCGCATTCCGTATAACGCGCCCGCATTCGCCGCGTTGGAGACTTCGACCGAGTCGTACGCCAGAATGCCCATTTGCGCAGTTCCCAGCAGCAACGGCACGCCCAGAAATCCGGTAACCAAGGCGAGCTCTATCAGCGCAGACCCACTCTCGCTGCGCAGGCCGCGCAGCCGTGCCTTCGCCCTTCGCATTCTCCGCAGACCGAAATAGCGCCTTTCTCCCATATCACTGCACCAATTTCGCGTTGCCGACGGCGAGTGCACCCATGTTCGTGTCGTTGGTGATTTTTAACGTGGCGCCACCCGACGCGGTCATGTCCAGCGAACTGGCCACAATGCCACCGATCGCGTTCGTCATTTGGCTTCCGTTGCCCACAAACATCGGAGCAGAAGGCGCGTAAATTGCGCCGCCGATGTAGCTTGTGGAGCCCCCCTGGATTGTGATCGGAGAGCCGTCGCCCGTCGCCTGGTAGATCGCTACGCCATCGTAAGACGAACCAAGACTTGGAGCTGTTCCCCCACCGTTTTTGCCGGTGTTGCTCGCCACCAGGTTCACGTTCGCATTATTGTCGATAATCAGGTTTGCTGTCCCGGTCAGGTAGAAAAATACCCCATTGCCCCCGTAATTGGAGTGGCCGCCGGAATCGCCGCTCAAAAAGTGCAGCGTCCCCGTTATGACGTAGATGCCAGGGTTCAGTGTGCAGGTCGAGCCGTTCGCGCCCACCGTCAAGTTCTTATAACAGATGGTTCCACTTGAACTCGCCGGTCCCCAGACGAAGGTGCCCCAGTTTCCGCCTGGGTCATCAAGGCATGTGCCCCATACAGGCGCAGGCGGCATCGCCTGACTGCAACTGGCTACGCCGGGCACGATGATGGTCGCGCCTGTGTTCGCTGTACCGGATAAGCTGACCGACCCTAACGGTGCATGCAATCCCAGCGACGCCGCAACCAACGTAGAGCTGCCGACAAGTCCGACTCCAGTGGCGCTGTTCGAATTGTCGATTATGCCGCACCCGCTGGCAATTAAATGGTTGTTCTGTGCCAAAGACAAAGTCTGGCCCGATGTGCCGTCAAGGCATAGACACGTCTGGCTGATCGTGCCTCCGCCCGCGACTCCCGTGGCCGAAACAATTTGCGTGCGGAAATTGGGATTGAAAGCTCCCATGAACAGGTTCTGAATCGGCTTGGATACCGTGACCGCAACCGACCCCGAGAAATTCACCGGTGGCGTGGGAAATGTGACCGTAGCTGGATTCGTAGCCAGCGTCGTGTCAAACCCATTCATCTTCGCAATCGCATTCGCAACGGTTGTCTTATTGCCAGGGTTGCCGGAAAAGACCTCCTGGGCAGCAGCAACAGCTGCGGCGTCGGCGGCAGACTGCACCATTCTCTGTTGGCGCATCAGATTCCCGGTATCCAAAGCCAAGCCCAGAAAGCCGAGCCCTACAATTCCCAGAAATACGGCCACGACAATTACAGACTGCCCGTCTTCATCCTTTATAAAGTTCATTCCCGCTCCCAAAGTTGGCTCGTTCATGCCAACCTAGAAGGTGCCCTATGGGGATCGCCTCTCTCGATGTTAGCTGCTCTTTGAGTTTCGGTAACTAACACAAAAGGGGTGGTATAGATTGGTCGCCGTCCTCCCACAAGGTAGCGGCCTCCGCAGAGCGCACCCCCCTGGCTAAACTACGACGTCCAGACGCGGTTTCTACCGCTCCCGGTCTCCACCGTCCAGGACCCCTCAAAGCGAGGGCCGGCGACCCGTTCTCTATAACTTTACGGCTGCGTCTTCCTTCGCAGTCTCCGCCGCGCGCATCAGCTCAATCACTGTCTGATACAGCTTGTTCCGCATCTCGAACCGGTCTCCCGCACGCGTCACATACCGCACCAGGATGTCGATCCCGGTCGCTGCAGGCCGCAAATCCACCGATGGCGCAGCCGAGAACTGACCCAGATCTCTTCGTCGGGCCGACCCCTTCCACTCCTGCTCCGCCAACTTCGAATCCGCCGCCGTCTGCTCCAGCACCGCTTTGTGAATCTCCTCGATCGTTTTAAAAGTCCCCTCGCCCGCCGGCACATTCACGCGAATCTCGTTCCACATCCACTGCCCCACGGTAGAAAAATTGAAGAACTGCCCGGTCACGGCGAAGCTGTTCATCATCATCACCCGGCGGCCCGTGGGATGCCCGCTGTCCGTCCAGTTACCCGCCTCCAGTAGAGTTGTGCGGAATAGCCCCACCTCCACCACTTCGCCGCCCACCCCGTTAATCTCCACCCAATCGCCCACCCGGATGCCATTCTTCCCCATCAGCACGAACCATCCGCAAAACGCCAGGATGAAGCTCTGAAACACCACGGTCAACCCCGCCGCGCCCAGGCCTAAGATCGTCGGCACCTGGTTGGGCAGTCCAAAAACCACCACCAGCACCAGAATCAGGGTCAGCAGTTGAATCCCGAGGCTCGCCACGGTGCGCAGCGTGTGCACACTGCGGAGGTCCATCCCCCCATTGACAGTGCGCGCGGCCTTGCGATCCAGAAGCATTTGCGCACACCACCAGGCGATCGTTCCAACCAGCACAATCGCCGCAATCACTGCTAGCGACTGCAGGATCAGGTGGGTCACAATGCGGTGCTCCAACTGCAACTGCGCAATCCACTTCACGTACACCTCGGTCAGCTGCTTGTCCGTATCCAGCCTGCCTTCCAGAATCGAATGGATTTGCGCGAGTCCATGCACCTTCGCCATGCGCGCCAGCTTGCCCGTCTCGATACGCCTGGCTCCGTGCGCTGCTGTTGCCGCACTTGCGCCGGGGGTCAAGCTATCCTGACCGATCCTCGCGGTCGCCGCATTGGATCGCTCATCCAAAGCAGCATGTTGCGCCGACAGCGACGCAATCTCCGCATCCGTCCCCGCCTTTGCCTGCCGCAGCAGAGCCGTCCTGCTGCGTTGATCGAACCACGCGTCAATCTGCCCCTTCAGCGTGCCGTACTGTTTCGCCGACACCACCGCGACCTCGCCGCCGTTCGCCTGCGAGTCATACTTCTGCATCGCAGCTTCGCGCGCTGTCAGTTGCTGCTGAATCTCGCTGCGCTTGTCCCCGCTTACCCGGGCAAGATCGTCGTTTACATCGTTCAGTTCATCGGTCTCGAGTTGCAGGCGCGCCTTCGCGATATCCAGATCGTCGCCAGTCGACTGCGCCGCCTCGGCGCCCGACGTTTTTGCAGCCGACACCTGTGCCGTCAACCGGTCCACTTCCGCCTGGTCTTCCTTCACCTGCTCAGCCAGCGCGCCGACCTTCTGCTGCATCTCCAGCGCCGGCCCGGTCAGGACGTGGACCTCCATTTCCGCCTGTCGCAGCGCCATGGCAAACGCCTGATCCACCTCGTGGTCCGCCAACCGCTCCGCCTCGCGCGCGAATCCTCGCTCCTCCGACGACACCGCCAACGGAGCCAGCGCCGCCGCAGTCTGCCATGGCTTCTGATCCACCAGTGAAGCCTCAGCCGCGCCGCCGCCCTGCCCGTTCAGAAACGGCAGGTTCGCCATCGCTCCCTGCGTAAGAATGCTCGCCACCACGCACACCGCCAGCACCACCGCCGCCACCGCCACCAGCACCCACCGCCCCTTGCTGATCCCGAAACTTCGCACTTTGATCTCCGCCATCCTTCTACCCTATCGTTTTTTAGACGCGCCCTGCACCCGCATCGTCCACCCCAACCGAAGCAGCCGAACCATATACAGTGGTAGCAACGCCGCCCATGAATCTATACGCCATCGTCCTCGCCATCATCGTGCTCACCCTGCTCACCGTCTCGCTCACGCGCCTCGGCAAGGTCAAGACCAAGGCCGACTACCTCGTCGCCGGCCGCTCTCTCCCCGCCTTCGTCCTGGTCTTCACGCTGCTCAGTTCCTGGATCGGCTCGGGCTCGCTGCTCGGCGGAGCAGAGAACGCCTACCGCCACGGATTCGCCGCGCTCTGGCAGGCTGCCGGAGGATGGGCCGGACTCGCCCTCATCTACTTCATCGCCCCGCGAGCCCGCCACTTCGCGCAATACACCATCCCCGACCTGCTCGAAGCCCGCTACAACCAGACCGCCCGCGTCCTCGGCGTCGTCGCCGTGCTCTTCACCTACACCGCCATCACCAGCTACCAGTTCATCGGCGGCGGAGACATCCTCCACCTCATCTTCCCCACTGCCATTACCGCCATCCAGGGCCGCTGCATTATCGCCGGATTCGTCATCCTGCTGACCGCCATCGCCGGAATGTCGTCGGTTGCTTATACCGACCTCGCCATCGGCCTGCTCGCCACTTTCACCCTCTGCCTCGCTCTGCCTGTCCTCGTCCACAACTTCGGCGGCTGGTCCGCCGTCCGCGTGGCCCTCCCAGCCACCCACTTCCAAATCTTCGGCGACATCACCCCTATGCAGGCCGCAGAACTCTTCCTCCCCACCTGCCTGCTCATGCTCGGCAACCAGTCCATGTATCAAAAATTCTTCTCCGCTCGATCCGAGAAGGACGCCACCCGCGCCGTCACCGGTTGGATCATCGGCACCATTCTCCTCGAAACAGTCATCGTCGCCATCGCCGTCACTGGATCGGCCATGTTCCCCACCGGCGAAGTCCACGACCATCCCCGCGAAGTCCTCGCCTACGTCGGCCTGCATGGATTCGCGCCCACGCAAACGATCACGACATTCCCCAACACCACCGGCCCCGCGACAGTCATCACCACCACGGAAGTCCTTCCGCCCGTCGTGCTGCACATATTGCAACTGCTCGGCGCGCTGCTCGTCGGATCCATCTTCGCCAAGGTCATCTC
>JALYIG010000347.1 GCA_030775885.1 Acidobacteriota bacterium
GGCAAGGAAGTGTTACTCCTCGACGATACGGGTGCTCCGGTGGGGAATGGATGCGAGGGCGAGATTGCAGTTCGTAGCCGCTATCTTGCAAACGGCTATGCGAACGACTCTGAACGGACGGCGATGAGGTTTCGGCCGCAGGAGGATGGGCTAATCCTCTACAACACCGGGGACCGTGGTCGGTTTGAGCCGGACGGCAGCCTCGTCTTTCTGGGGAGAACGGACTCGCAGGCCAAGATCCGTGGCCACCGCGTCGATCTCGATCACATTGCTCAGGTCCTCCAACTTCATCCGGATGTCCGAGCATCTGTGGTGGTCACGTGCACCGATTCTGGCAGCGGTGACCAACTTGTCGCATACGTTGTGACTCACCCAGGCTGCCGAGTTACCCAGAAGCCGTTGCGCGATTTCCTTCGTGCGCAGGTGCCTGGATACGCGGTACCTTCAGCCTTTGTCTTTCTAACAGAGTTACCTGTCAATGCCAACTTCAAGGTCGATCGACGAAATCTTCCAGCACCGTCTATCGTGACTGTTGAGGAAGGCACGTCAAGTTCAGGTGCGACGATCGAAATGTTGCGAAACATCTGGAAGGGCGTTTTGCAGTGCACCGACATCGCAGACGACGACAGCTTTGCGGATCTGGGTGGCGACTCGCTTAGTGGAGTCCGCGTCCTCGTCGCCGCCCACGAACTTTTTGACTGCGATCTTCCGCCGGATGCTCTCCACCGCTTCCCTACTCTGAGTCTGTTTGCCGACTGTGTTGACCATGCATCGCGGTGCGACGCAAACGACGCACTCATCGACTTCAAGTGCGGCGGAGCGGGATGCCCGGTCTTTTTCCTTGCGGGCCTCACTGGCTCAGCCTTTGGATTTCGGCATCTAGCCGCCCATCTGGATTCCTTACATGCCGCGTATGGATTGAACACCCGATCGTGGCTCGCGGCACCGTCGGGACTCTCAGTGGAATCAATCGCGGCGCATCACGTTGCTGAGATCGAACGAGTGGTTCCTTCCGGCGGTAAGGCGCTAATCGTCGGCCACTCCTTTGGCGGCATTATTGCCTTTGAGGTCGCCTCTCAACTGCGAAAGAGAGGTGTCGTCGATCCACTTCCGGTGATCATCGATATGCCTGCTCTGAACACGGGCAGCCAGCCACGCACCATCCAGCGGCAGATGCTGGATGTGCTGTGCAACTTGCCGGCATGGATCGCGCATGAAGCGGCCAACTTCCATCTTCGCGCATTCCTGGTGCGTAGCTATGGCTACCTCCGGCGAATATTGCGCGTAATCGGTAGACGGCCCGAAGCCACCGAACTCGATTCCCGGATTTACTTCGGAGAGGCAAGTCTGCCCAAAGCCTACCAAGCCTCTCTGAACGTGATGTATCGCGCGATGTTTCGATACGTCCCGCCAAAGTATGAAGGTAAGGTGGCCCTTCTGCGGGCGAAGGTCCCGACCTTGTTTCGTGGCACCCGCAAATCGATGAGATGGGAAACCGTGGCGACTGGTGGAGTGGAGGTGCATACGATACCGGGCAGGCACGACGACTGCGTATTGGAACTCCACGGACGCGATCTGGCTGCTGTGCTAGTCCGCTGCGCAGAGGGCTTTGCCTCCGGTGAACCCGAACTGTCCTAGTTCACGCGGACACTTCCGAGTGACAAGGGAGGGATTTCCATCTGTTAATTCTTTTCGTGCGGACGGATTGCGATTGCGTTGGCAATGCCGATGGGTCCCAAACGATTGATCACGGGGGCGTAGTCCGCGCTGGTGAGATGTTGATAGAACGGCTGATCTTGCGGAGGGTCTGACGTGTCCGATGGGGAATCCGGGAGCGGGGTGGGGAGATTCAGTGTTGCCGCGCCGGCCGGAGCAAAGGAGAATACCATGAGTTCGGACAGACCAGGATGGGAATGCTCTTTGTGTATCTCATGCAGGGTACGCGTGCTTGGCGGCGCTGCAGCGTCGAGAAAGACCGCACCGCGCAACTCGTCAGCGTGCTGAAAGATAAATGGATTGTTTTGCAGGAAGGCACGGGCTGCGTTGGTATCCGATAAAACCCTGATAAGAAATTTGTGAACGGATGCACTGGAGATAGTGTGTCCATACTTCATCTTGAAGCGGAGCACGCCATCATTTAGAAATGTTCGGGACTCGCCGAGATCGACGCTCCGGAAGCCTCTTTGCTCCAGGTGCTGAAGGATGAACTCGTACAAAGCGACGAGCGCGCCGGCGACAACGAGTTCCCACTCTCCGTCACGAACACCGAGAAATGGCATGCGCGCGACATCGCCTTCATAGACGAGGAGCGCGCCAGAGACGTACTCGTTCTGCTTCCTAACGAAGATCAATTCGCCGCTGTCGAACTTAGCTTTGAGTTTTTCCCTCGGAGAGAGGAACGCGCTATCGCCAAATCTTGTCTTTGTATGGGGGACGTACATCTTCTGGTAGAAGTAGTCGAATTTTTCGGGGTCCCCGGTAACCTCATACTCCCAGCCCCGCTGCCTCATCTTGCGTAAAATCTCTTTGATGCTCGAGCGCTGCATCACCTCTGGTCCGCGAGGAAGAAGTGCGTGTCCCCGGATCCAGGCGGGGACCACGATCCCAGCACTTGTTCCCATCTGCTTGAGGTGACGCTCGTGTACCTCGGCGATGAGGATGGAACAACTGCCGGCCGCTGCTGGAGGCGTACTGGACGCTCTCCACAGCCACGTGTGGCCGAGATAGCGCGCTTGAAACAAATCGCCGAAGGTGACGTTCTGTAGATAGTCTCTGTATTCTTCCGTCACAGAGTACAAGCAGACAGAGAGCGGTAGGTGGCTGACCCGCTCTTCGCCGGTGATGATCCAGACCTCCGGCCTCAGTCGCCTTAGGAGCACAACATGGGCGGCGATAGGGGCCAGAAAGGCACGGAGACGTGGTGGAACTGCACGGTAAAGGACCCTGCCGAGGAGATAGAGGTGACGCTTAGGACTTCGGGGCCAGCTGCTCGGGGAGGGTGGAATCTCTTGATCTTGCGCTTCCTGATTCTCGATCTTGATTTTGTCCTCCATATCCGGAGATTGTATCTCGCCCACCTGGATCGTCAGCGTGCCTTCGAGCAGGCGGAACGCCTCGTCCTCGCGGTGGTGGATGGGCGGCGGACGTAGCTTCGACGATGTGACGTGCTTTGTGACGAACAGGCTCAACTGGGCTCTCCGAGGCTCAACAAATCCAACAGGTTCATTTTCCCCACTTCGCCGCCCATTCTGGAGGCATATCCAGTATTTGCAGCACGATACGGCGATCACCCGATGCTGGGAAGGGCAAATTGAACATCATGCGGTCACGCGAGCTCTGGTCTGGTC
>JALYIG010000348.1 GCA_030775885.1 Acidobacteriota bacterium
GAGCAGACTCGCAGCCCTGAGATCGTACTTCCTGAATAGAAAGCTGGACCAGCCGCGTGGTTAATTGTTCCACCGGCTCCAGCATCTTCGGTGGCGCGCTCGCCGACTGGTCTCTGAGGAACACGAACGTGGCGGCCATGATGCCAAACGTTGCGACCCAGAAGCACAGAAACAGTTGGATGAATAAGCTTTTCACCGCCGCCCCCTGTCACGGTCACATCAGTGTAGGAAGAAATGTATAGCCACGCGCCCGAACGGTTTGTATTTGTCCTGCGTTGTTACAAGCCTCCAGCTTCCGTCGAAGACGCGAGATATGCATATCGATGGTGCGGTCAGAAGACGCATATGGCCGCTCCAAGGCATGAAAGGAGAGCGTATCCCTCAACAGCACCTCTCGAGTCCGCACCATGAAAATCTGGAAAAGCGCGAACTCCACTTCGGTTAGACCGAGGTCACAACCCTCGAACATGACCCTGCGATCGATCGAGTCGACAGTGAAGCCATACCTTTCCAGGCGTTCGGGCACGCGCAGAGAATCGTCGATGTTCTGATTGCGCCGAACTAGAGCTCGCATTCTAGCCAAGAGCTCGCGCGGGTTGAATGGTTTCGGCAGGTAGTCGTCCGCTCCGAGGTCCAGACCCGTAATGCGATCGAGATCGGACCCTCTTGCCGATAGTAGGAGGACACGGCGTCCCGGATCTGCTGGGAGGCCTCGTAGAAGCTCCAGTCCACTTCCGTCCGGAAGCATAATGTCCAGAATTACGATTTCGGGCCTCATTCGGCGAACAGAAGCCAAGCCCGTAGCTACGTTCCATGCTGTAAGGACCTGCCAGTTATAGCGCGCCAAGTAATCCGAAAGCATGGAGCGCAATTCGGCATCGTCATCGATCAGCAACACGCGCCTAACCGATTCAATGGGTTGGTGGCCAATGCGGTAATTGAGCCCCGTCATCGTGACATTTTGTGACATTGAAAAGGGTGCTCCTGATGCACTTTGTAGACGGATGAATGCCGAAATGGTTTACGGCTCGCCTATAAGAGCTTGTTGAAATTGGTTCCGCTTCTAGATCTAGTTTAAGACTTTAGGGGTCTGGTCTGCGTCTCTGTAATATGCGTGGAGAGGTGTACGCAGGCACGGGCCGGTCCTCGATTGCGCCCGAGTACATTCTGCGGGCCCTGCTGTTGCAGGCGGCCCGATCCGGCAGAGATCCCTCTTAACGTGCGCATTCGTCCGTCGAATATACCTCTGCAGGGCACTCCTCTACAAAGCAATCATGCGAATCCCGACCTCACAGTAACGGTACATGGTCCGTTCAAGGCGTACGGCGTGGACTTGGTTCCCGATGTGCGCCCCCCGTCCAGCGGCAAAAACCTACTCAGACAACAGCCCGATTCTAGGGGCAGCCTGATCACTCTTGGTTTGGCTGCGACGAGAGTTCTACATCGAATCGATCCGCTGGCGTTTTCCCTTGCTAATTTGTTCTTCATACTCGGCACGTTAAATCAATCTCTTTTGAAGCATCCGCAACGCCATTTTCCCTCGCTGGCGATCGAAGAATGGGCCAAACAGAGGTCGAATGAACCGACCCACTCTACTCATCAAGCGAAAGCGTTGCCTGGTGTAGTTGTCGAAGCCGCATGAGCTAAACGTCTGCGACATCTTCCTTCTCGCGATACTCCGGACGACAAGTGAAATGTATGTGGTGGCCAATCTCGTGGAATAGGACGTCTGCGATCTTGCCTTCGCGGATTAGCGGGATTCGTAGCCACCATCCGGTTTCCACCCGCGCAATGTATTGTCTACGAAGATCTCGATCCAAGCGGGATTTCCATTGAAAGAGGCACACCTGACCTAGAGGCATCCGTCTGTTTTGGGGTACATACTGTGAATCGAGGGTTCGCTGGCTCGGCTCGTCGGGTGCTTGCGTTGCTTATCTGTCACCCGATACGTTCCGCGTGTGTCCGATTACGGAAATCATTCAACCTCAGGCGCTGCGCTAGCTTCTTCGTTACCGAGGGGTAATGAGATTTTGAAGATCGTTCCGGTCCTTCCAGGGCGGACGCTACTACGTACTCGGATCACGCCGCGGTGTCGCTCGATGATTCTCTTGGAGAGCGCCAACCCCAGTCCTGTCCCCCAGTCTACTTTGGTCGTGAAGAAAGGCTGAAATATCGCCTTCCCTTGATCAGGGGGGATGCCATGGCCGTTACCTGGTCTCCCGAACGACTATCTATCGGGTGCTTGGTGAGCACATCCCGGCCGTTACAAAAGGCCTCGAAAAACCGGCCGCGTAAACCCCACGGAATCAATGGCCGGATCTCACCGATCCGGCTGTTCCACAACGTGTGGGTTAAGAAACTAACCGACGCCGGCGCAACCTAACCCGGCCAGCAGGAACCAAAATTGCCGAAGCTGACTTTACCATAGGAAGCTCCAATCGACAGCTCCATGCATCCCAACTCAACCCTTGTGCACTTGCGAACAAGCGTTGCATGCGAGAAATAGTACTGGAGAGCCTATGGGGCCTTATAGACAGTAGAGCGGGTGAAGTCGGTTGCAACACCAATTGCTGTCCCGACGGCTCCTCCAAGAACTCCCAAGACTACAGCCCCCCCTCCTTTGCTGACGATGCAAAATGACTGTCCCTTGCAGCTAGGGGTGGCCGCTGCGCCAATCGCGGCGCCCAGGACACCACCAATCCCCAGACCGACCAGCGTTGAACGTCCCCGTCGCGATATCTTGATCGACACAACCTCGGTGCGCTGGAAGACCATGTCCTTTTTATCCGTACAGGTCAACGAATCTGCGTCGACACTCTTCACTTTGCAGCTTGCATGGCTGCTTCGAGCTTTGACGTTGATGGAAGTTCCGGCGGGGAGAACCTGAATGTGTTGCCAGTTGGAGCCAGCGACCGGTTGGCCGGGCTGGGCGGCGTGGGCGGATAGCGCGAACACGAGCACCAGCCAAAGCATAGATGTGCGATTCATGAGGTAACTCCTGTGTCCTATCGGACTGAGTCTGTGCAATCGGGCCGGATGGGACTTTTTGAGCAAACGCAGGATTGTTGCTTGGTCCCCGCAACTCTGCTCCGCTCGCATTGGCTGGGTAAACTGAAACGTTGCCTCCCTGACCTAGCAAGTACACGACCCAGACGGGTCAACCGCCATTGAATTGGGAATACCAGTCCTGGTATTGTTTTCGACGATGGTGCGGAGAGGAGTTACCGATCCTGTGGCACCCGCAGCGTAAACCGCGATCTTATACTGAGAGGAAACCGTGCCCGCAACGTAGATCTGACCAGAACTGTCCGTCGCCAGTGCTCCGACGTTCATGCCGGAAGGAGGCAGCAGCGTCGACGCAGGCGAGACCGTGCCATTAGAGTTGGCCGCAACTTGAAGAATTGAATTGTTTGCGCCTGTCGAAGTGTTCTGGATAACGTAGATGACGGCTGCTCCGCCGTTCGCCAGAGATGCTACTGAACCCGTGCCGTAGGAAGGCTCCCCCCGCATCCGGCGAGAGGAGGTGCCAGGGAACCGAACGAACAAACCGTGCAGATTGCAAACCTCATCGGAGTTCTCCTGGGGCGTAGTCGTCAAGCCCCTGTTTGGCAGCCTATTGGGTGAATCTGACACTTCAATACTAAGAAGCTCCTGTACTCAGTTGTGGTCGGTAGCGACGCCAGCAGCCAAATCAGCTCTGCTTGACGTCGGGTTTTGGTTTTACCCAATAGTGTCTTCAGCTGACTACGGATTGTCGTCAGAGCTGTCTTTCGCAGCTTTGCGATATCTTCCAGAGAGAAGCCTGTCAGCAATCCGTTGGCGATCTCGGTTTCCGCCGGCGTCAGGTCATACAGAGCGCGAAAAATGTCGTCGGGAAAGTTGACGACCGATTCCGGATCAGTCACGAGCAGCGAAACCCGGGCAGTTGAGAGGCATCGATTTACACGGTTGAACGGAGACACCAAGACGTTCAAAGAGCGCCTCTCCGATCGGCGAGCCAAGGCGATTGCCCCTTGCCGACCGTTCTGACGGGCAGCAGCGACGAGCGTTTGAAACGCCGCGATCTGAAAGGAGTGCGTGGGTGAGATACGGTCGCCGCAAACGCGCAGGCCGTCCTCCTCCAGCGCCAGCATCCGCGCCGGCTGATTCATGTAAACCACATGCCCGGCCTCATCAAGCAGTATGAATGCCGTTCCAATGACATCAAGCATGGCTTCGGCATTCTGTGCTCGGCTTTCGGCGTCGCCCGCAGTCCAGCGGAACTGCGACACCCTGGGGTTTGTGGGCACCAACTTCAGCCCTCGCGTGTTGGTTCGGTGCTGGTTGGACCGGCGTCGCATCTTCATTTCCGTCATCGCATCACCTCGGTCTGAGTGCATGCATAATCCGCTGCGTGAAGTCCACCCCACATACGGGACAACATGTACCGTGCTGCAATTGTGCCGGACCGTGGATCTCGATCGAGCAGACCCGTCGCTCCACTGTGATCTCAAGTCGGCGAATGACTTGCGTGTCTCCCGATATTTCTTTCCCGTCGGCTTCAGAGGGTGGTAGATTCTGAGGTGTGGTCCGCATGGGCTCGCTCCGTCGGCTTGCAATGAAAGCCAGTAGAGCCCATAGTCTCCCCCCACGTCCTAAAGACCCATCAATCGGTATTAGGGTTTATTAAGAGAATCCATGTCACTCAGCAGCCGCGACTTGTATCGATTTGATGATTTCGAACTTCAGATCTCCCGTCGGACTTTGATGCGCCGGGGAGAGAAGGTTGCGCTCGCGCCAAAGACATTTGAGGTGCTCGTATGCCTCGTCGCCCACGCTGGCATGGTGGTTTTGAAGGACGAATTGCTCAAAGAGGTGTGGCCGGATACTTTCGTCGAGGAAAGTAATCTCACTCAGCACATCTTTTGGATCAGGAAGGCGCTCGATGACAAAGCTGCGTATGTCGTAACCATCCCGGGCCGCGGCTATGAGTTCACATCTCCGGTGAAGGTTGTCACCGAGGCCGAGGCCGGCGCAGAACGAGTTGCGGAGTCATCGCCTGATATCGGAATCAAATTCCAGCACACCACCGAACAGACCCACATCATCTTCGAAGAATCGTCGACGATTCTCATTCCACGACCGGTCCGTAAATTTCGCAGTCGACGCGTAGGACCGATCCTGTCCCTTTCGGTGGCTGGTTTTAAGCCTCGCCTCCTGGGGAGGTTGGCGCTGGCAGCATCGGACCGTGCCCGGGGACTATCACGAACTTGTGCTGGCTGACTTCGAAAACACCACTGGGGACTCCAACTTCGACCGCTCCCTCCGCACGCTGCTCTCGATCGACCTCAATCAGTCACCGTATCTGGTCGTCGCAAACGATACCGACACTGAGAAGGCTCTAAGCCTCATGGGTCGGTCCCCTGGCGACACGGTTCCTCCCGTGGTGGCGCGCGAAGTCTGCCAGCGGCTCAACGACCAGGCCATGCTCGCCGGCCTGATCGCCCGATTCGGCCAGAAGTACCTGGTTACACTTACTGCTACCGACTGCTAAGACGGCAAAGACATCGTCCGCACCAAAGCCATCGCAGAGGACCGCGAGGGTGTCCTCAAAGCCGTCGACGCGGTATCCGCCGACATGCGCAAACGCCTCGGCGAACCACTCAACTCCCTCGGCCATTCCACCCAGCCCCTGCAGCCGGAGCGGACCTTCTCTCTCGATGCACTCAGGGTTTACTCCCATGCGTTTTATCTTCAGTCACTAGGCAGATATGAACAGGCGATCCCGCTTTACCAGCGAGCCATTGAACTTGACCCAAGGTTCGCCGCCGCGTATGTAGAGTTGGCCACATGCTATGACGGAGTTCATGAAACCGTCTTGAGCCGCCTAGACATGACCAGGGCCTACGATCTTCGCGACCAGGCCGACGACTTCCTCCGACTCGAGATCATCACGGAATATCACAACCACGTGACCGGCGATCTGCTGGCTTAACTCAACGTTGCTCAGCAATTTACGGAGCTTTATCCAAAGCAGCCCCGCCCTTGGATCGATCTGGCCCAGATCAATTTGGTTCTGGGCCATCCGGACCTTGCCATCGAATACACTCGGCGCAGCATCGCGTTGGCTCCCAATAACGGGAACGCCTACACCGTTCTTACCAAAGCTCTGGTCCAGACAAACCAGCTCGACGCGGCACGCGCAGTGGCCGCTGAAGCCATCCGGCGCAAAATAGACGGTATCGATCTTCACGGAACGCTGTATGCCATCGCCTTCGTCCAGCACGATGAACCCGCCGAGCGGGCGCAAAT
>JALYIG010000349.1 GCA_030775885.1 Acidobacteriota bacterium
GAGCCCAACGGGCTGCCGTCCGTTGCCCGCCTTCGCATAGTGCGGACGCACCAACGACTCCAGCTCCGACCACGGAACCACCTGCTCCATCTCATCCAGGAACAGCTCACGACGGCTCTTCCGTCCGTACTTTCTCGAACCCACCCTGCGCCGCAAGACTCTGCTGCTTCATCGATCCGCACCCCATGGCTATGAGATTAATCAATCAGGC
Organism: Acidobacteriota bacterium; assembly: GCA_030775885.1. GTDB lineage: Bacteria > Acidobacteriota > Terriglobia > Terriglobales > Acidobacteriaceae > Edaphobacter. The sequence continues at coordinate 212 of JALYIG010000349.1, forward strand.
TGCGGTCGCAGAACTTGTGCAGAGTCTCCCTGAAGGCCTAATTGGTAGGGGAAGTTACTTGGTTTCTTAGAAGCGATGAACGAAGGATTAGAACAACCGGCAAACGGAAAAGCCTATCATCGGGATGATCAAGCATTTGCTAGCAGTGATGACAGCCGACCTGTGTTGTGAGCACTGGGTTAACATGCGACGTTCTTGAGTAATCGATTACCAAAATAGCTTAGAAAGGGGCTTGTGCGGGGTGTCGAAATCGGCATATTTTCAAGAGATCTGCGACACCACGGTATCTTCATCAAAAGTTACGGCCATCGCGCGTTGAATGAGCGAAACGCAGATAACCAACCTCTTCGATCCTTGGATAATCTTCCCTTCGACTCCTTTGAATGGACCACTCTCCACTCTTACCTGGGTACCGATTGGCGGATAAGAGCACGACTGGCGAAATAGATTCCGTTCAATCACGCGCCGGACTGACCATATTTCGCGCTCATCAACCTGCGCCCATCGTCCGCCGAAGCTAACAATCCTTAGTACTCCCGGGGTCGTAAGAATCTTGGCGTCGCTAAGAGAATTGAACCTTAAAAATAAGTATCCCGGAAATATGGGAATACATTCGCGCTGAGATGGGGTCCGTCTGGAGGCACCGTCGCTTGAAAGGGGCGACAGCACCTCGTATTCCTTCGCCCGCAACGAAATTTCTGCCCGTTTCTCCCAGCCGGCACGCACTGACAGTACGTACCACTGACCATTGATTTGCATTCGTCTCCAATCTACGGACGGAACCACCGCTTAGATGAGAAGATTTGATAGTGCAAAGCAGACTGGTGGGGTTCAAATGCGACATGGAAAGACAATGATGAAGAGGCGCAATAAATGAGTTGACATTAGCCCAGCCCTACGATTTCGAGAATAGCTAATCAAGATTTGCGGCAAGCACCGAGGAGATTTCAAACGTAGCCTCTAACTCTAAGGCAAGCTGCCGCCCTATCTATTCGAACGTCCTAGCAATGTTATTGCCGACATACTGAGCTGTCAAGAGGGAGGGTCTATTAAACTTTTGGCATGTCCACCGCTCGGTAAAATGTGCCGAACAATCAAGGCCAAGCGGTCTCCTATACTGGGACCGTTTGAATGAGTAATTCAATTCCAGACGTGCCAGCTTTCTCGTGAACTTCCACTTGATGGTGATCTTGTCGCGGTTAGCGGTGCAACGTGGAGATATCTCCGATCCTGCGTTTTCCTAGCTACCGGCCGCTGAAGAGGTCAATCTCGATCTCGACTTGGTTCAGTCAGCTTCCATGCTTGGGCGTAGTGCACGGTAAAGCTCTCACACAACCGTCCGCTTCCCCGAAGTGATCCACCAGCGCCTGGCGGGTTTGACTGCTCAAGTTACCGCAAGCTGAACCAGACTTCAACGATCGATTACTATAGCGCGAATGGGACTTGAGGCCGACCGGCTTAGTTCTCTCATTCAAGAGATGCTTCTTCGAGCTACTCCGAAAGCGGCGATGAATTGAACGTGCGAACTACATCCGTTGACATAAACCTAGTAGTGAGCAGGACACTTGCTGACTCTAGCGTTGATGCACCACCCAGATTGAAAAAATCGCCAAAACGCTCTCATCGAGGCTCAGATCTCCAATCAACTACTTCAAGTGTTAACTCTCTTCCTGAAGGAGTTTCCGCTGACGGGCGTGATCCGCTTCCATAACAAAATGCTCCTTCCCATGTCGATGTAGACTGCGCTCTCTGATGCCATATTCAGGATCTCCTCTGCGACCGACACACCCAACTCATTCCCAAACATTCGTTATTACTCTGTTGGAACCTCGTCGCTTAGCACAAGACATCTGATGCAAGGAAACCGCTCACTGGGTTTACAGTGACACAACGGTGAAAAGATGCGCGGGCGTCCAGCCAAAAGCTCCATGAAGAACAGCTGGGCAAACAGACGTGGTAGCCAACAACGTTACTAAAAAAGATTGCGACTCGACGTCGACCTCAATTTCAGCCTCCTCGAACCCCAGCCAGCATCGTTCCAGCGGATACCACGCTTTATATATACTCTCTTTCATGCTGAATAGCAGGCGGTCCCAACAGATACTCGGATCCATAGCTTGCGAGATCCACTCTCGCTCCCTGTCACTGGCGATCATTGAAAGTAGTCCAGACTCAAGTGGCTCATTGAGTTCTGCATCGATGCCGATACTCCGGCAGTCTTCCACCCTAGCAACAGAAGCTGCACAGTAGTGGTTGCAATGCGTAATGCTGCCAGTAATGCCCTGAGGCCACAGTGGTTCGCGCCACTCGCCCTGCAGTAGGGGTAGAGAAGGCGACCCCAGCATCGCAAGAGCGTTCCTGGCGCAGGTGCGTCCCGCAGTAAACTCCTCCCGGCGCTTATTTACTGTGCGTGGGCTCAACAGTCTCGCCTCTTCCGGGAAAAGGTTGCCGTATAACTCCCCGACTTGTTCGGAACAACAGACACCGGGTGGAACTATAGCTGCCATCGAGGTCTTCGCCATCTCATGCATCATGCCAGCCGCTCCCATTGTCTCCTTGATGTGACAGATAATAAATTTTTGTATTAGTCGGATTGTTAGCATAGCAGAATGTGTGCACCCCGGGCAGATTCGATCCAAGGCAAGATTTAGCAGAATCAATCGGCCTGCGACATGCATTCGGTATTTGCACGAGACCTAGACGGTGGCAATCTCGCGCAGTCAAGGCATACCTCCGTCCTTCTGGCAAAGCCCACAAGGAACAAAATGGTGCCCTAGAGTCACTTGGCTGTCTTCTACTTGCCTTGGGGTGACCCCCTAGAGTGAGACAACGTGAGAAGCCCCTGCTTGCCGTTCGCTGGGTTTAACTGGACGAACGGGATTTGACGGTTGATGCTGAGGTTGGCCTGGGAAGGGAGGCGAGCTCTGCTGGAGCGCAACTCGCCGAGGATTACCCGGCTGGAACTCATCGCACCGATATGCTGTAAACCGACGGGATGGGGAGGGGTCATGTTGGCTCCTCCCCGGCTTGTCCCGCTACATCGGGAGGATAGATTCCCTCATGCCTTGGAAAACTCATACTTGCGACCGGCACTGCTGCCGGGCGAGCCAGTAAGCTCTGCTCGAAATGCTCCGGGGAGCGGTAGCGTGCGCCGAGTGCAGTCGCCTGCGATTGTAATACCGCTCGATGAACTCGCCGATGTGAGCCTCGAGATGGGCTCGGTCGCGATACCGCCGGGTGTGGATTTCCTCCTGTTTGAGTGTCTTCATGAAGCTCTCGCGACGGGCGTTGTCGTAGGGGTCGCCAGCCCGGCTCATGCGCTGGGCTGGATGCCGTGTCCGAGCAGCAGGTTGACGTACACATTCGAGGCATACTGCGCGGGCTGGCGCAGGTCGATCGCCTGTCGCAGAGCGGCTACGGCGAGCCCAGCATCGAGCTTATCGCCCAGCGCCAGCCCAGCACACGGCGGGTCAACGCATCCAGAACCACGGCCAGATACACCCATCCTCGGGTTCCATAACGTAACCTTCGCCTCCCTCATGATCGCCAACATGTTCAAACAACTCGCATGAACTTCATAACAGCTACTAGCCTGCCAGCCTTTCCCCAGCTAAGTTCAATCGACGTAACCAGAACCTTCGTCTTCCCATCTCTGCTGACCCAGTGCTTTTCACCACCTAAATCGTGATGGAGGAGCCCTATCTCGATATACTCGCCGCGTTTCAAGATTTCGTAACACCGCGGCGGCTTCTGGAACTCGAGGATCAGACACTGAGATAGATTGCCGAGACACAACCGCTATGCAACCCTCCCTTGAGCAAGGTATCGAGCGGCCCGATTCCTGAAGAGACGACAGGCCGTATCATCTTCGCAACCGAAGTCAGAGCGGTGGTATCATAACTGGAGAGAACTTCTTCGATTTGTACACGGAGTGCAGAGGATGACAGGATTGCAAGCAATCTTCGCCAAATCTTCGCCTTTAGCTCTTGAATGCAACCCGCCATGCCTCCTGGATGTGCAAGGTGGTGGCTAAATAGCTGAACCTTAAATCGATTAGTTAATTTTCGACGAGAGAAATTCTCCAACACGCCCGTCGATATCAGCGAAAGTCTGGTAGTGGATCAGTTTGAACGTAGGCTGGCCGGAATCCAGCATTCTGCAGGTGCATCGCTTTGGCTGCCCGACGCGAAAAATGATGCGCCTTGGTGCTATGATCCGAATACGGTGTTTCCGCACGAAAGGCGGTAACCGGGAGGCTTCCTATGGCTCAAACCTTGTTCAAAAGCTGGTGGCTGCTGGCATTGTGTGGCGTTCTTGATGCGCTATTTGCCGTGATGATCTTTATAATGGCGCCGGGAGAATCTCCGAATCTGCGGACATTCATGCCCAGCAGACATGCGGTTACACAGGTGGGTCTGTTCCCTCTGGCAGCAGGGATTTGCATGATTGCAGCCAGCGTTTGGAGTTCAAGAAAAGTTAGCTCCTGGCTTCTGGTGGTGAACGGCCTTGCCTGTAGCGCACTCGGGATTCTGTTCACTCTCGGAACAACCATGCCAGTCGCCTTTCGTGCAATCGCGCTCGTGATTGTCATAATGGCACTGAGCATTGGCCTTTATGAATTGGCAACCGCACGAACGTTGCGGGGGCGTTCCATAGACGAATGGCTCCTTGGTGCTGCGGGGGTGGTCTCGGTTGGTTTCGCCGCGGCGTTTCTTGCTTTCGTGCTTCGCTGGATCAAACTCGATCCAAGTCCATCGGCGCAGACTTTCTATTGGCTTGGCTCTTATTTTGGTTTCACCGCGATCTGTATGGCGGGGCTGGCTCTGCGCCCGAGCGGACTAGAGGTTCACATTCATCGACCGTCCAGCCGCAAATTGCAAATCGACTAAGTTCAAACTGATTCCACTACAGAAAGTCTGACAAGCAGCGTGTTGCTGAGGCGTTCAGCGTGTGGGTCGACTTGGACGATCTCCCTCTGAGGAAGGCGACTACCTTAAGGGAAAATTACTGTTTATCATATCGCCCCAGACGATCTTGAACAGGACCGGTATCGTTGCTCGGAAGTAGCCGAGTTGACCTTGACGAAAGGGAGTGTATTCGATCAACACCCATTGGTGATTTTTGGACACGATATCTCATATCGGCCTACGTGGTGGTTCTACGAGGCTCTCAAAAAAATACAAATGTTGGACTTAAAGAATTCCAGGGGATGTCGCCTACGCTCTATGGACGATTAGCCCTAAATCCTGGTGCGGAACGAACTTTCCATGACATGATGGCAGGTGTGTCGAAACCAATTGCAGAACGGTTGTAAGCGTCCCGAGTTCCCCACTGGCATGATTCTGGGTGCATTACTGAGTATGTCGTCATGGGCGTTGCGGGGGAAGCGGGATATGTTCGACCTGTTCGCCGTTGGGAACTGTGTCGGAGAAGCGGCGGATTGCGGAACTGACATCAGAGCCGGGTGCGAGTGTGGCACTGGTAGCTCGCGCACACGGCGTCAACGCGAACCAGGTATTCAAGTGGCGTCGTGCGCTGAAGCGCGGCGACCTGATCGATCCGGCTGAGGCTTCGACAGCGTTGCTGCCGGTTACATTGTCGACC
>JALYIG010000350.1 GCA_030775885.1 Acidobacteriota bacterium
TCTTCTTCCGTCTCCCTCTCCGGGGGAACCGCGACCTACGCGTACTCTTCGACTACTGCGGCGTCGCACGTAATACAAGCGACCTATTCCGGAGACACAACGTTCGCCTCGTCTTCAGCCAGCTTGACCATTACCGTGGGTTCTTCATCGGGCTCCAATGAGTCTTTCAGCGTGTCGGCCACAAACATGACCATCGCAGCAGGCAGTTCTGGAACATCGTCGGTGACTGTCACGCCGGCAAATGGATACTCCGGCACAATTTCATGGAACGTTTCGACCAGCAGTTCGACGCTCACAAATGCGTGCTATGTGATCGCCAATACAACCGTGTCGGGGACCACGGCTGCCGCTGCCTCTTTGACTATCTATACTTCAGCCTCGGATTGTTCCGGCCGATCCTCCACTGGCACTCTGGATCGGAACGTCAGGTCGCTCCGCAACCGGTCGTCCAACCTCCCACAGATTCCCTGGAGCGATGGCACCGGCGAATTAGCGACGTTAGCACTCTTGTTGGCGGGGGCCCTGGGATATCGCAGGCCGCCCAGGCGTTTGCTGGTGGCACTGCTTGCGATTTCCACTGTAGGACTCCTTTTGAATGGATGCGGATCGGTAAGCTCGACGGTCCCGGGCGATTATGCGCCGAAGGGCACTTATGCACTTACGCTCACGGGAACGGATACCGCAGTCTCGTCCGTTCAGGCCTCCACCTCAATCACACTAACAATAGATTGAGCGGCGGCTTTTGAAATTCCGGCTAGCTTGTTCTGTCTCGATCCGAACGAAGAAATAAGCGCTGGGCCGGAAGCCCAATTTTGAGTGGAATGCTTAAGTCAGGCAAGGAGCAGGCTCTTGAAACCTTCGCGCTATTCCACTTGAATGGTGCTGCCCGTCACAATACGTGGCGTGACGGTGATCAGGATTTCATTCTTCGTTCCATCCGAACCACGATCGGTACTCTGAAAACCCGGCAGGTCATTCAAGCCAGGAGTGCCCTCCAATGCCTTCATTTCGATTCTGCTCATCGAAGCCGCCAGCACAGTGGTTTGTCCCGCACCAATAGTCACCGTGGACTTCAGTATTCGGTTGTTCAAGATCGGTAAGTCATCCACCCCATTGCCTCCCAGAGATTCCAGCTTGAAGTCCATGTCGAGCTGTACATCATTGTCCCGCATGACCCGAGGAGTGACTTTGAGCGTCAGGCCTAAATCCTCAAATCCAATCTGCGGTGTGGATGTTCCGGTACTGCTGGTCGACCCGACGATCTGCGAAATCACCGAACTGCTGACGCCCGCCGCAGCAAGCTCACTCGCGACTGTACTGCTGGACGGAGAGGTAGTAACGGAGGTCAGAATAGGATAGCGAGAGCCAACCTGAAAAGTGGCTTGCTGCCGATCGCTTGAGCGGATTTGGATAGCATTCAGCATCCTGACGTCACTGGAATTTAGCAGCATGTTCAGGGTTGTCGAACCAATCGAGATTCCAAGCAGCGGAACACCATCAAAACTCCCCACAGTTCCCAGGATGCTGGTGAAAGAACTGCTTCCTGAAGCTCCCGTGGCCACAAGAAAGGCGACCTCTTCCAGTTCTTGCTGGTAGGCGCTTCCGGAAAGCGTGAGAGCACCGCTCGATATGGACTCGCTCAACAGAGTCTGATTGTCGGATATGAGCTTTTTTGCCGTGCCTGCGACATCCGTGGCACTTGCAGAGGCTGGCGGCGCCAATCCAATATTGCGAGTCGTCGTGCGGTCCACCTCGTAGATTTCAATGTCGAGCAAAACATCCGTCTCTTCTTCCGCCAGTTGCGCAAACAATCGGTGCATGCGACTCACGATCAATTCCGGTCCGCGGGCCGCGATCGCTCCGTTCTCCGTGCTCAAGGTAACCTGAGTCATATCGAACACAATTCGCGCCAAGGCGGCTAACTCGAGGATCTGTTGCTGTGTGTGGCCCGGAAGATAGATCATCTCGTCGACTAGAGGCATCAGAGTCTCACGATTCTCCTTGGTATCCGCGGCGATCAAGGCCGTTTTAGCATCAAGAGGCACGAACAAGAGATGGCCTGCTTTGGTAAGAACTCGAGCCGCATTTGCAAAATCTACGTCACCGACCTCCATCCTAAATGGGCGATTCATAACGGAAGGATCAAAGATCGCTTCGATTCCATAGGCGCTATAAATCTCCCTTACGACTTCATGTATTTCGCCGCTAACATGGAAGCTTTGCAGTCCTGCGAGCGGTACGCATTCAATGGGCCCAGCGAATTGTTGCTTGAAGTGGTCATTCGGTGCCGGGGTGTTGTACTTGAGGGCTTGGGCCGCAGAAAGGTATTGCGCTACGATCGGGTTTCTTGGGTCCAAACGCCTCGCAGCGGCTAACATTGTTTTCTCGCCTCTAGAGTCGCCGCCCATTCGGGCTTTGGACGCCTCCTGCACTAGCCAGCTCACATTCGCCTCTCGTGAATACAACAGCGCAAGGATGTAGGTCCTATTGTCGGGATCAAGGCGAACGGCCATTTCAAGGCTATGCTGGGCTCGCTCAAAGTCTTTACGGGCCAGGTGAAGCGCGCCTTCCAGATAAGCTCTATCAGCCTCACGTTTTTGTTTGCCAGAAGAGGATGGAACTCCTTTGACGTTGAGCTTAGGGGCGAGTCGTTGCTCAGACCCGGTTGGATTCGGGGCAACATCGCTTACCGATTGGATGCGGTGCTTGGCCGTCGCGCGTGAGACTTGGCACAAGCCCAGCGAAGGGACCAAGAGCAGGCCTGCCACCGCAAGCCTATTGAACATGGACAATCGCGGAGATTCCTACCGCTTGGATGCTGACATGCTTGCTGTCCGCCGCGCCCAGCTTCACCAATGCTAATGTTGATTCTCCAGACCCCACGGCTTTCAGGGTCAGCGTTATGACAGTGCCCTCTCCGGTGATGCCGCTCATACCTGGAGGTCGGGTCAGCGTGATCGAGACCAAACCCTTTCCATCATTGCTCTGGGTGAGCGCCGCCGGCTCGCCATCTCGGCTCAACAACTCGCCGGAGTCCACACTGACAACGGATACGATCTTCGGGTCAAATGTCAATTGCATTGGGACGGAGAACAGATCTGATACATGGGACGCCACGATAGATATCTGGACAGTCGATCCTATCTTTTGAATTGCTGCGGGCGACACAACGCTGAACGTGGTGGGGGTACCGGTGCTAGGCTGGTCTACAATCGGCTTCTCCCCAAATGCCACGATATTGCGGACTTGCGCACTACGTTGTCCGATCATCGCGGACGCGGCATCGATCGCCGACGTCTGTTGCACCGAGGGCGAAAGGTTCCTCGTTGCATCATTTGCCTGATCGCCCGGCTTCGAGATATCCTTCGGCTCGCGGAGACGAAGTTCGATGCCTTGGCTGGTGCCGCTATCGATTACCCGTGTGTTGGCGTCGGTCAGGATGGATTCGCGAACTATGTGAGGGATAATGAGAAACACAATTTCGTCGCTCCGCTGCACCGTATCGCGGCTGCTAAAGAAGTACTTTAGAAAGGGCATCTCGCCCAGTCCCGGTGTCCCGCTTACGCTCTTTGTCTGTGTTTGCTGTAGGAGCCCTGCAAGGATAGACGGTTCCCCGTCCTTGAGTTGGATCACCTGTTGCACAACCCGCTGAGAAATGATGGGCTCGGCCACACCGTCGATGGTGCTCGTTCCCGTTTGTGACGACACTTCGAGTTTCATCTTCAGCGAGACCTCGCCGTCAGAATGCACCGTGGGCGTCATATCAATGTTGACGCCAACATCCACGTAGGTGAACTGTGTTGTAGACGTGGCAGTCGATGTGAGTGTGGAGGTGGTGGAGCCCGTAGCAATGGGAATCTTGGATCCGATCTTGAGCGTTGCTTGCTGACCATCGGTAGCACGGATGCGCGGGTTTTGCAGCACTCTTGTGTCCGAATCGGACAGCAGCGCATTGACTGTGGCGCCTGTGAGAGACACTGCAAAGTTCGTCGCGTTGAGGTTGGCAAGCGTATTCAAGGTGATGCCAGACGATGAGCTGCTACTGGACGAAGAACTCGAGGAACTGGAGTTGGCGCTGCTCGCCTGTGCGGTCAAGCCTATGCTGGTAGGTAAGGTGATGCCCAGAGTTCGTTCGAGATCTCGACTCACCTCAAGTACAGCAACATCCACAACCACCTCAGAGCGAGTGCGATCGACGTCATCGATGAGTTTTTCAACTAGAACGAGTTCCGCGGGTGTAGCGCGTACCACGATCGCATTCTGCGACGCCAGGAGAAATATCTTGCTGCTCGGATCAAGGACGTTCCTCAAGGCAGTAACCACCTCGTTGGCGTCAGCCTGCTGGGATACGTTGGTGAGATAGAAAGTCTCAATCGCGAGATCATCGTTGTCTGTGTGCTTTGCGCGGTTGTTCTGCGCGACAAAGATTGTGTCGTCGGTCAAGGGGGACCAGAACGTTCCCGCAATCTTTCCTACAATGCGAAGCACATCGGGAAGGCCAACGTTCGTGACGTCGATTTGAATCCTTCGCGAGGTGTAGTCAGAGTCAAAGATGACATTGAGACCTGCGAGCTTGCCAATTGCCTGGTAGATGTTTTTGCTATCCTCGACCATGTGAAGGGTGAGGGGATCATTGGATATTGGCTTGAGTTCGATCGGACTATCCAGCGAATCAATATCTCGTCTAACGTGTCTTTGGTGCCCTGATTGCGTTCCGATCGGTATATGAGAAGCTATCGGGGAAGCTTGGGAAGTGATAAGTTCCTGTGCGGCTGATTGGTTTCCCCTGTCGATCTGAAGTGCACGGGAAAACTCGGCGATTGCCCGGGCCAAGTCTCCTGATTGACGCAATACTCGTCCTCGATCCACATGCGCGTTCGAAGCCTGGGAGCGCATCATTTCGTACCGGGTTTGGTAACCGAGGTCTTTCGGCTTGAGCAGATGAGCTTGACGATACGCTTCAAATGCAGCATCGAAGTCCGAGCGCACCTCGGCTTCATGTCCGGATTTGTCCCATTTCGCAGCGGATTGTGCTTTGATCAACATGGGGCCACATAAGCAGACCCCGGATACAACGGAAAGAAGCACAGTGTTCTTGCGGAAAGCCATCATAGGCGGAATTTGACAGGTGCTAATACGATAGACGTTCGCGAACATCACCTGAGAGAACTGTCCTGTGTAACAAACTGTAACTTTGCGTGGTTACATTCGTAGTCAGCTGTAGCGGTGCTGCACCGAAGGCCCTGGTGATGATGCCGAAGGGCACCTTCGACTCCTCTTAATCTCGCGCGAAGAGATAGTCGATGGCGGCCAAATACTTCAATACCTTCTCGCCTGGAATTGGCGGACGTCCGAGGAGATGATGGCGATGCCACCTTCTTCCCTGGTCTTTCCTGAAGATCTTCCCGGCATTCGGGTTGTCATGGAACGGGGAATCAATGAGGGCGTTCGCGTTTCTGCCGTCGGTCGAACTCGAAAGAAAGATGGAACCTTCCTTTGGATGGAGGTCACGGGTCGGCTTGCGTGCGATCCTGTCACCGGGGAGATTATCGAAACCGTCGTGGTGATGCGGGACATCCATCAGCGCAAACTTCAGGAAGAACAGCTCTCCATACTGGCGCGGACCGATGGGTGACTGGTCTCGCGAATCGTCGTGCCTTCACGAGGCTTTGGAACAGGAGTGGAAGAGAACATTGAGAGGCGGATCGCAGATATCCTTTCTTTTCTGGATATTGATCATTTCAAGCGGTTCAACGATGAATACGGCCATCAGATTGGTGATGATTGCCCGCGCACGGTTGCATTAACTGTTCGGGAGGGTAATCTAATGACATAGCTAAATGTGACTCGTGCCTGTCAGTTGGATAGACCGGTTTAAACCAATAGAGAAAGTTAACTTGACGAAGCAGAAATTGGACGTCCCTCTCGCAGGTACAGGCATCAATCCCGTAACGCGAATAAATGCATTACTTCGCCGGCATTGCCTCCTCGTCAACGGCCGGCCCCCGCGGATGCTAGAATTCTGACCCAAACTCAAAGTCTCGGGTTCAGACTTTGAGGCTGCGCTGAGATCCGAATTACGTAAGCGAAGTTTATGCTTGACCTTTCAATTTAATGGTATAAGGTTCGGCAGTCATAGAGATGATATCTAATGTGAACATTTTGTTCGCATAACAAAGCTTCCGGCGAATCAGTACAAAATCCTAGTTTACTTAGGATTCAATGCTTCTGAGGAGTGTGTATGAATTCACACAAGTTCTGTTGCCCTCGGAGGGATTGCCGACCGGTCCTTGTGACCGCGATTTGCGTGATCGTTTGTGGCAACTGCATGCAAGCCCAGGTTCCTCCATCTCATGTCGACGACTTCAAGGGACATCCGCGCGTAATCGTCGTTAGCGACATCGGCAACGAGCCTGACGATCAGATGTCCTTCGTCCGTCTGCTGCTCTACTCGGACGAACTCGACTTGGAGGCTTTGATTGCTTCTACCTCCACCTGGCAGAAGAACGCAGTGCATCCCGAAACGATGCACTCCTTGATTCACGCCTACGGGCAGGTACAGCCAAATCTGCTTCTCCATGCCAGCGGGTGGCCAACAGCCGAGCAGCTTGATACCAATGTATTCGCCGGCCAATCTGCGTACGGAATGGCCGCCACTGGAGGGGACAAGCAATCCGACGGGGCGAAGGCGATCATGAGGACTGTGGATCGGCCCGACCAGCGACCGGTGTGGATCTGCATTTGGGGAGGCGCAAACACGTTGGCGCAGGCTCTTCTCCAGGTTCGAGAAACACGCAAACCCGACGAGGTGAAGGCGTTCGTTGAGAAGCTCCGCGTTTACTCAATCTCGGATCAGGACGACGCGGGGCCGTGGATTCGCCGCGAATTTCCCGGCCTGTCTTACATCGTCGATCCGTCGACGCCAACCGGCGGCGAATACTACTACGCGACGTGGACCGGCATCAGCGGAGATGTCTTCTATCGCAACGGGATGGGAGCGGACTTTACCACCGTCACCAATGAGTGGCTCGATACCAACATCCGGAGCAAGGGGCCGCTTGGCAAGCTGTATCCGCGGTTCGCTTACATTATGGAAGGGGACACGCCCTCTTTCCTCGGGCTGATTGACAATGGGCTGAACGCCTATCGCAGGCCGGACTGGGGCGGTTGGGGAGGGCGCTACCTGTATCGCGTGCCCTATGGAGAGACTCATGCGATTTGGACACAGGGAGGCGATGTCGGCTCGCGTGTGACCTCGCAGGATACGGTCACGGGTTTGGACGGCAAGCTGTACACATCTGACCAGGCAACAATCTGGCGCTGGCGAGAAGCCTTCCAAAACGACTTCGCTGCGCGAATGCAGTGGACGGTTGGAGACTACCGTCATGCCAACCACAACCCGGTCGTCGAGGTGAATCATCAATCCGGAACCGCATTGATTGCAATCGAGGCAGAAGTTTGACAGCAGGTAGTGCTCGATGCAAGTCAGAGCCATGATCCGGATGAGGGGCAGCACCTGCATTACACGTGGCTCCACTATGCAGAAGCTGGCGGAACCGATGCAAACCTGGCTGCGGTCACGATCAAAGGCGCGGAGTCTTCGACGGCCGTTGTTACTCCTATAAGCGTCTGCGGTATCCAATGGCTTCCTGCATCCAGACCGTGTCGAGGGACAGGAACAGCACACATCATCCTCGCAGTTGCGGACGACGGGTCACCCCGGCTAACCTCATACCGGCGAATCATCTTGAAGGTGCATACAGCTCCGTTGCAGCAGTAGGGCTAGACATCAGCACATTGCTCTTCGGGTTATAACTTGGGACTACCGCTATGAAATTAACGAGAAACTACCTGGCTAACATGCCGCTGCCTTCAAGATCATATGCGGGCGACTCGGCATACATTCAAGCCGGTTAGCAGCAGCGCATCGACGAGCGGGCTAACCAGAGGACGAACTATGAATCTCAATCGCCGCGAGGCAGTCAAGTTGATTGCGGGAGCCGTACCAGTTATTGCCGGTTCCAGCGCCTTTGCCGCCTCTCCGCAAGCGTCAGTTCGCAAACCCGCAGCGGACGCGATAAGTCGGTTCGCCTTTGACGGCGTCTTCTGCGAGTTTCCGATCCCCATGGCCGAACTCGGCGAGCACTCCCCCACCAACCTGTCGGCGTATTCGCACCTGGTGATGGAGATGCGAATGAGTTCCCCCCAGCGACTTTCTCTATGGGCTAACACAACCCATGGGCCGCGTTCCGTGTCCATTATTGGGTTCGGGCAGAACGCGTGGCTGCGGGCATCTATTCCGTTGCAGTACTTCATCGGCCGGGATTCGCGCGGCAACGATCTGGCTTCGGCACAGAACCGGCGCACGAGTTGTTGTTGGTATTCCGTGTGGGGACCGTTCGGGGATCTGACCTCGGTCGAGTCGATCTCGATCGCAATGGAGTATCCGCTGAACAAGCCGGTGCTCGAACTACGTAAGGTGCATCTGTCGACGAAGGACGAAGGCTCGGAGTTTCTCGAGGCGGGCCCGATGCTCGACTTGTTTGGCCAGTGGGCGTATGCAGACTGGCCACGAAAGATCAAGAGCCGCGATCAATTGACACGAGAACTGGCTGCCGAGGAGAAGGGCTTCGGCAACACCGCAGATTTCAGCTACGGCCGGTACAACGGATACACGAGCACCCATGCGAAGGCCACTGGCTTCTTCCGCGTTGAACAGATCCACGGCCGCTGGTGGTTCGTCGATCCGGAAGGTCATCTCTTCCTGTCTACGGGGATAAACTCGACGCCCGGCGGCGGTGCGGGATTTGGCGGCAATGACGCAGGGACGGACCGAACGAATCGCCGACTGGATTCGTGGGGCATGACCACCGGCGGGATGAAGCGTCCCGGCACGGTCATGCTGCGTTGGCCGGTGGGCACAACATTTCTCGGACTGCCCGACGTCTACTCGCAGAAGTTTGCCGACGACATCGACGCCGCTGCGAACACTCAATGCACGCCACGCAAGAATGATCCTCTGTTGATCGGCTATTTTGTGGGGAACGAACCGCCCTGGAATAGCCGCGAGAGCGAGCTTTGCGGACTGATTCTGGCGGGTCCCGACAGCGCAACAAAAGCCAGGCTCAAGGACCATCTGTCGGAGGCGGATAGTCCTGCGCGGCGGCGCGAATTTGTGCTGACCGCCTTTGCAAAATATCTGGAAATCGTCTGCGGCTCTGTGCGGAAGTACGATCCGAATCATCTGCTGCTGGGGATTCGATTCGGAGGCAAGATGTCGGATGAGGCGATGAGGCTCGCAAGCATCTTCGACGTGTGCAGCATCAACGTGTACGAGTATGAGCCGACGAAACAGATCATTCGAGCCGGTCGCCTCACCGGCCGGCCAGTCCTGATCGGGGAGTACCACATCGGTGTTCCGGCGGATGGTCTCGCCGCGAGACTGGTGCAGGCGAAGGACCAGCATGAGCGAGGCGTTGCTTACCGCTACTTTCTGGAACAGGCAGCGTCGCTCGAATGGTTCCTTGGTGCGTACTGGTTCGCATGGCGCGACGAGCCGGTATTGGGCCGCATGGACGGCGAGAATTACAACATCGGTTTTGTCGACGTCACCGATCGGCCGTATCCGGAACTGATTGAAGCAGCGAAGACGACTCACAAGAGACTGTTCGCGGTGCATTCGGGCACCATGTCTCCGTTTGCGCAACATCCCCTGGCGTCAGATGCAGGCGCGCCATCCTCACCATGGCCGCTGGAATGAATTCATGATTCGGAGAATGCCTATGCAAGGAAGAATGTGCCAACTTATTTTCACATTTACGCTGATTCTCGCGGCCGCTTCGCCGCTATTGGCAGCCGGAGCGCCGGTAAGAGTTTGGGAAGAGAAGGTCACCATCCCAACCTACCTGATTGGCCCGCCGGACCCGAACCCACAGTTCTACTTTGGCGGCAACTCCCAGGGTGCCCAACACCGCATCTACCCCTATACTGCCTACGACAACCTGACCACCGAGAAGAAAGACAAGACCTACACCATGGTCTATCTCGAAAATGAGTACATCAAGATCGGCATCCTTCCGGAACTGGGCGGGAAGATCTTTGAAGCGATCGACAAGACGAACGGTTATGACTTCATCTACCACCAACACGTCATCAAACCCGCTCTGATCAGCCTCCTCGGGGCCTGGATCTCCGGCGGAATCGAATGGGACCTGCCGCACCATCATCGCGCCACCAGCTTCCTGCCGATGCAGTACAAAATTGAGGAGAACGCCGACGGCTCAAAAACCGTCTGGATCGGCGAGCTGGAGCTGCGCGATCGCATGGACTGGGCAGTGGGAGTGACGGTGCGCCCCGGCAAGTCATACTTCGAAGCTGCCTTCCGCATGATCAACCGAACACCGGTGCCCACTTCGATGCTGAGCTTCTCCAATGTTGCGGTTCACGTCAACGACACGTACCAGGTCATCTTCCCTCCAAGCACGCAGTTCGTCACGTATCACGGCAAGCGGGATTTCACGACCTGGCCGATCGCGACGACCAAATTCAACGGAACGGACTTCACCTCCGGCGTTGACGTGAGCTGGTACAAAAACCATGCCAGTGCGAACTCCATGTTTGCATGGAATTATCACGACGACTTCCTCGCCGGCTATGACCACGGGAAGAACGCGGGCATCCTCAGCATCGCCGACCACAACGTGGTTCCGGGCAAGAAGTTCTGGACCTGGGGCAACGGTCCCAGCGGCCGCGCGGAGGACCATCTGCTCACGGACTCCGACGGTCCCTACATTGAACTCATGGTGGGTGCCTACTCCGACAATCAGCCCGACTACAGTTGGCTGGAACCGTATGAAGCCCGCGCGTGGACGCAGTACTGGTATCCGTTCCGCGACATCGACGGGGTCAAGAGCGCTAACATCGAAGGCGCTGTCAATCTTGTCGTCAAGGACGGCAAGGCCGTAGTGGGGTTCTACTCCACCGAAGCGCGCCCTTCGGCACGCGTAACACTGAAACTAAAAGATCAGTTTCTGCTGCAGGAGACGGTCACAATCAGCCCTGGCCATTCCTTTGTGAAGACGGTCAGGCTGCCCGCCGGCGCGGACGAGCATGATCTTCGCGCTGCGATGGAGGTGGATGGCCGCGAGTTGGTTGCATACTCACCGATTAAGCTCCAGCCTGAGAAGATGCCGGCGCCCGTGGTAGCCCCGCCCACGCCCGCGCAGATTAAGACGATTGAAGAGCTGTATTTGACTGGGCTGCGTATGGAGCAGTTTCATTCGCCGAGCGGCGATCCGAACGACTATTGGCAGGAGGCATTGCGGCGCGACCCGGGCGACACCCGCGTGAATACAGTTCTTGGAATCGACGCGATCAAGGCCGGCCGCTATGCCGATGCGGAGAGACTATTGCGCAAGGCGCTGGAACGGTCTACGGCGAGCTACACATCGCCGAAGGACGGTGAAGCGATCTACTACCTCGGGCTCGCGCTGAAGGCACAGGGCAAGCTGGATGACGCGTACGCTGAGTTCTTCAAGTCAACATGGAGCGCGGCTTGGCGGTCGCCGGGCTACTATGCGCTGGCGGAGATTGACTCCACAAAAGGCGACTTCGATGCGGCCCTGAAGGATGATGAATGCGCCCTGCAGGCAAATGCTATGAATATTCGCGCGCTAGCACTGAAGGCCGCGTTGCTC
>JALYIG010000351.1 GCA_030775885.1 Acidobacteriota bacterium
CCACCCGTCCCCAATCCAGTCGCAAGAAAACCGCACTCGATCCATAAAACCCACGCAGTGCCACTCGTCTGATAGCCGGATTTTCGGCCATCAGTGAGGTCCTTCGCGGTTTTGATCTGGACGCTGAGGAACGCGCCAGGCATCCCAGTTAAGCTCGCAAGTTGCTTTGCATGGCATGTAACGAAAGATCGAGGGAAATGATTTACCGAGGCGCTGGGAACAATCCACGCTGCGATGGCCCAAAGCGCCGCCTACTCAGCAGTCCTGGTACTTCCAATTCCGCTGCTTCCCTTCAGCGATCCACTCGACCGCCTGCGTAATCCGCTTCGTCCGAGTCTCCTCGCGCTTGGCATCCGCGATCCACTCCACATACTCCCGCTTGCAGCTTGGGCTGAAAGCCTCAAACACCTTCCCCGCCGCCTTGTTCTTCTTCAGCGCGGCAGCAAACTCCGCCGGAGTTTCCACGGCGATTTTCGGAGCCTTCACCACCCGCCGGTTTACCGCCATAACGGTCTCACCCTTGCCCTCGTCGATAAACGCAGCCGCCTGCCTCAGGTACGCCAGCATTGCTTTATCCGAAGGCAAATCCTTCGGGGATGTAATCCGCCCCAGCGATCCCATCCCGCCATCCTGCACCACCCCATCCTGGCGCAGCGCCTTCCCGATCTCCGCGCCCCAGAAGCCAAAGCTGCAATGCTCCTTGAAGGCCGACAGGTTGCACAGAATCACCCCGCCATGCAGGAAAAACGGCCGGCTCCACTTCATCTCCTCCACCACATCGGGACATGCTTTGTGGATTAACTCGCGCAGATGCGTCAGCACCGGCTGCGCGAACGGAGCAGCCTTCGCAATATAGGCATCCACCTTCGGGTTCAGATTCGCCTTGTTCACAACGGCAGTTTACACAATCGAGGGAGAAGCTACCGAACCAGCTTCTGGACCACCGTCGCGACCGACTCTTCCCACTCCGGCATCTTCCACCCGAACACTCGCTCCAGCTTGCCGCAATCCAGCAGCGAGTTCATGGGCCGTTTCGCCGGGGTCGGATACTCTGTCGTCGGAATCGGCTCCACGGTCGCCAGCTTCGCTTCCGGCTGCAGTTTGCGTAGCTGGTCGATCGCAAACGCGGCAAACCCGTACCAGGTCGTCGCACCCGACCCGGTCGCGTGATACACACCGCTCACCGGACCAACCGCCTCTGCCAGCGAGCCGCCATTCATCGCGGCCTGCGTTTCCATCTTCTCCATCACGGAAGCTGTCAGCCTCGCCAACTCCCAACTCCAAGTCGGACAGCCACGCTGGTCCGCCACAATCCGGAGATGTTCTTTCTCCTTAGCCAGCCGCAGCATCGAGCGAACAAAATTGTTCCCCGTCGCGCCATACACCCAGCTCGTCCGAAAAGTCACATACGCCGCGCCGCTCTCACTCACGCCCAGTTCGCCACCAAGCTTGCTCTTGCCGTATTCATTCAAAGGCCCTGACGGATCGGTCTCCACATACGGCGTCGTCTTCGATCCATCGAAGATGTAGTCGGTCGAATAATGCACAATCGCAGCGCCAATCTTCTTCGCCTCTTCGGCCAGTACCGCCGGAGCCGTCGCGTTGATCGCGAACGCCAGCGCTGGCTCGCTCTCGGCTTTATCCACCGCGGTGTGCGCTGCGGCGTTGACGACCCAGCGCGGCTTCACCTCGTGCATCCACTTGCGAATCGCGGCGGTGTCGGTCAGGTCCAGTTCGGCGATCGTCGGTATCACTACTTCGCCAAGAGGCGCAAGTGTTTGACGCAGCGCCTCGCCCACTTGCCCGCCCTCGCCCGTCACCAGAAACCGGAAGTTCGATGCCGCCATCAGTACACCTTCTCGTCGATAATCCGCTTCAGATATTCGCCATACGAACTCTTCGCCATCCGGGCCGCCAGCGCTCGCAACTGGGCCTCGTCGATATATCCCTGGCGATATGCGATCTCCTCCAGGCAAGCCACCTTCAGCCCTTGCCGTTTCTCGATCGTCTGGATAAACATCGACGCTTCCAGCAGCGAGTCGTGCGTCCCGGTGTCGAGCCAGGCCATTCCGCGCCCCATCAACTCGGTGGTCAATTGTCCCCGCTCAAGATACCAGCGATTCACATCGGTGATCTCCAACTCGCCCCGCGGCGACGGCTTCATCGCCTCAGCGACGCCGACGATTTGATGGTCATAGAAATAAATTCCTGTCACCGCGTAGCGCGACTTGGGCTTCGCAGGCTTTTCTTCCAGATAAATTGCTTTGCGATTCGCGTCGAACTCGACTACGCCGTAGCGCTCAGGATCCTGTACCGCATAGGCGAACACGGTGGCGCCTTCGGTCCGCTGCGAAGCGTCGCGCAATTGCTTCGCAAAATCGTGACCGAAGAAGATATTGTCGCCCAGCACCAGGCAGCATCCCTCGCCTGCAAGAAACTCCTTGCCGATCAGGAACGCCTGCGCCAGTCCGTCCGGCGAGGGCTGTACCGCATACTGCAGCTGGATGCCCCACCGGCTTCCGTCGCCCAGCAATTGTTCAAATCGCGGCGTGTCTGCCGGCGTCGAGATCACCAGCACATCCCGAATGCCGGCCAGCATCAGCGCGGACAGTGGGTAGTAGATCATCGGCTTGTCATAAACCGGAAGCAGTTGCTTCGACACGGCTTCGGTTACAGGATGCAGGCGGGTTCCAGACCCGCCCGCAAGAATGATGCCCTTCATCGGTTTGCTCCGCTCACTTTGTGTCTTTGTTATGGCCCGTCAGCTCCGGGAAGAATAGTTTCCTGTGATCCATTCGCGATACTCGCCGCTGACCACTTTCTCGACCCATTGGGCATTGTCCAGATACCACTCAACTGTCTTGCGAATGCCGGTCTTGAACGACTCGCGCGGAGCCCAGCCCAGCTCGCCTTGCAGCTTCCTGCAGTCAATCGCGTACCGCTTGTCGTGACCCGGCCTGTCCTTCACATAGGTAATCAGCTTCTCGTGCGGAGCGCCTTCTGGATGCAACTCATCCAGAATCGTGCACAGCGTCTTCACCACGTCCAGGTTCTTCTGCTCATTCAAGCCGCCGACGTTATATGTCTCGCCCAGCTTACCCTTTTCGAGCACCGTCAAAATCGCGTCGCAGTGATCCGTCACGTACAGCCAGTCGCGCACGTTCTGCCCGTCACCGTAGACCGGCAGTGGCTTGCCGTTGAGTGCATTGTGGATCATCAGCGGAACCAGCTTCTCGGGAAACTGATACGGCCCATAGTTGTTGGAGCAGTTCGTCGTTACCACTGGCAGGCCATAGGTGTGGAAGTAGGCCCGCACCAGGTGGTCGGACGCAGCCTTCGATGCGGAGTACGGACTGTTCGGACGGTAAGGCGTCTCCTCGTGAAACGCGGCCTCATCCGGCTCGAGCGAACCGTAAACCTCGTCAGTCGACACATGGAGGAACCGGAAGTTGCCTCGCTCTGCCTCCGCCAACGAGCGCACATGCTTCAACGCCGCCTCCAGCAGAGTGAACGTCCCGACAATGTTGGTCTCGACAAACGCAGCAGGCCCCAGGATCGAACGATCAACATGACTCTCGGCTGCGAAATGCACCAGCGCGCCGGGCTTGTGTTCGGAGAGTAGACGCGACACCAGCGGCCCATCCAGAATGGAGCCGTGTACAAACGTGTGCGCCGGATTGTCGCGGATCGCAGCAAGATTGTCGATGTTGCCCGCGTATGTCAGAGCATCCAGATTCACGACCGTATGGCCGCGCCGGATAGCTTCAAGGACAAAGTTAGAACCGATGAAGCCCGCGCCCCCGGTCACCAGCAAGACTTTCGGTTGCATCTACCCTCTCTGGTCTACTCGCGATTGATATCAAATCTGCTTGTTAGCAAACATGATATTACGCATCCGGAACGGTTGGAAGCTATTGCTCGAACGTGGGACTTAAAGGCTCTTCGAGTCGGGATATGTGTCGGCGTCGGAAAGCGGCAATCCAGCCCTGTCCTTCTCGGAAAGCGTCGGCTCCCCGTCCAGGGGCCATTCGATCCCAATCGCAGGGTCATTCCACAAAACAGACCGTTCAAACGCCGGCGCGTATAACTCCGTCGCTTTGTAAGAGACCTCCGCGAACTCGCTCGTCACCAGAAAGCCATGTCCAAATCCAGGTGGAACCCAGAGCATTTGCCTGTTCTCCGCGGTCAACTCGGTGCCGAACCAATGCCCAAACTGCGGAGAATCGCGGCGCAGGTCAACCGCAACATCGTAGATCGCTCCGCTCAGCGCCCGCACCAGCTTCCCCTGCGGCTGCTTCAACTGGTAGTGCAGCCCGCGCAGGACACCCTTGCGCGAGCCCGAATGATTGTCCTGCATGAACCTGGTCGGCAGACCCAGCGAGCCAAATGTCGCCTCGTTGTATGCCTCCAGGAAAAAGCCTCTCTCATCGCCGAAGACCTTGGGTTGCAAAATGAAGACATCCTTCAGCGTTGTCGGGATCAATTCCACTACAAATCCTCCAGAGCCGATTGTTCCAGTTTAAGTTCCAAGCCGCGTTCCAGGCGACACCAGGCCGCCTTCCTCAGACTAGCAGCTTGCCCAGCAGAATCAGTCAAAGCTGATCATGATCTTGGTGTACGCCGCAGGGTTTTCGCTCCACGCACGAAGGATCGCCGGAGCCTCCTTCAATGGCACGGTCGCGCTGATCGCATCCTGCGTCGGAAAGCGCTTCTGCTCGAACATGCGAATCACCTCTTTGAAGTCCTGTGGCAACGCATTGCGCGAGCCGAGGATGTCAAGCTCCTTCTGCACAAACAGCCGCGTCTCGTAGCTGACAAGATCCTTCGCGTACCCGATGTAGACGACGCGCCCGGTGAACGCGACCTCCTCGACCGCCGCGCGAAACGTCTCGGGTCGCCCGATCGCTTCGATGATCACATCCGGTCCGTTCCCATCGGTCAATTCCTGCAGCCTGGCGTGAACATCCTCACGCTTCGAGTTAATCAGATGCCGCGCACCTGCCCCCCGCGCAATGGCCAGCTTCTTGTCGTCGATGTCGATCGCAATCACCTGCGCACCGCGAAATGCCGCCGCCGAAACCGCTCCCAGGCCCACGCCTCCGCAGCCGTAAATCGCCACCGTATCCGCCACGGTCACGCGTCCCCGGGCGACCGCGTGGCAGCCCACGGTGAGGGGCTCCACCAGGCACAACTCCTCAACCGTCAGCGGCGCCGCATAGAGCTTGGCCAGCGGCATGCTGAAATGGTCCAGCAACGCGCCATCGCGTTGCACCCCCAGCGTCTGGTTGAAGCGGCAGGCGTTGAAGCGCCCTTGCCGGCAGGCCGTGCACTTGCCGCAACTCGTGTACGGCGACATTGTCACATTCATTCCCTCGGCCAGGCCAAGGTCGTTCGCAGGAACCTGCTCCAGCGTCGCCGCCACCTCATGGCCGGGTATCCGCGGGTAGGTCACAAGCGGATTCTTCCCCAGAAATGTACTCAGGTCCGTGCCACACAATCCAATCCGGCGAATGCGCATCGTTGCTTCCTGCGGATCTGCAACCGGACGTCCCAAATCGATCACTCTCGCTTCGCCCGGACGGTCAATAATCAACGCTCTCATACACTCCCCTTCATCTTCTCCAGCCGAGTAAACCCAGCAGCCGCAGACGACGTCAGTATAGTCGAGCGCTGGATCGACGCCTGAGGCGCCAACTGCCAGGCTCAAACCGGGAGACCTCTAACATCACGCCTGCGATCGGGTAAACTGGATAGGGCAAGTTGGCCGAGCATTTGTGCCCCCCAGGGCTCCCAGCTAAAGCAGTCAGGATAGGTGTAGATTTCGTGGATTCATTGACCAACGATTCATTCCGTACAGAGAATCGGCTGGTTCGGACGGCTATCCGGACTTGCTGTTTCGGTCTTCTAATGCTTGGGAAGCTGCACGGACAAGCCGCTCCAGCCTCCAGTGCTCCCTACACCGGAGACCCGTCGACGATGGGTATCGGAGGCTTCGGTACACCTGCAGCAAGAACTTCTATCCCGACCGCCCCTGCAACGACCCAGCCATCGACACTGGGCGACACCGACATCTCCTCCCCGCGCCGCCAGGACATTACGCAGCCGAAGCTTCCACCCCAAGTTTTCGCGCCCCCAATCCTGACTGAATTTCAGCAAGTCGTGGCCGGCAGTACAGGCCGAATTCTGCCAATCTTCGGCGCTGCGATGTTCAACACAACGCCTTCCACATTCGCTCCGGTCGATAACATTCCCGTCACGCCAGACTACGTCATCGGCCCAGGGGATGAGCTGCAAATCCAGATCTGGGGCCAGGTCAATCAGCATGGTTCCTTCATGGTCGACCGCACCGGCTCTATATCCTTGCCGCAGGTGGGCACCGTGCATGTGGCAGGATTGCAGTTCTCCCAACTCAGCGACTTCCTAAAATCTCAACTGGGCCGCGTCTATCGCAACTTCGACCTCAACACAAACCTCGGACAACTCCGATCCATCCAGGTTTTCGTCGTGGGTCAGGCCAGGAAGCCCGGAAGCTTCACCATCGGCTCGCTCAGCACGCTTCTGAACGCTCTTTTCGCCTCGGGTGGACCCCTTCCCCAAGGCAGCCTGCGCGATATTCAGGTCAAGCGCGGAAATGAGACAATCACACACTTCGACCTCTACGACCTGCTGATGCACGGAGACAAGAGCAAGGACGTCCGCCTCGAACCCGGCGACGTCATCTTCATCCCCGAAGTCGGGCCCCAGGTAGCGGTACTCGGAAGCGTGACTACGCCAGCTATTTACGAGTTGCAACGCGAGCAGAGCTTCAAGGAAATCATCGCCCTTGCCGGTGGATTGACAAACGTAGCGGCCAGTTCGCATGCCCGCGTGGAGAGAATTTACAACCACGCACAGCGCAGCGAGATGGATGTGGATCTCACCGCTGGCGACTCCCCTTCAGTCCAGAACGGCGACATCGTCACCGTGAACTCTATCCTCGACCGATTCAAGAACGCAGTTACCTTACGAGGAAACGTCGCCAATCCGGGACGCTACGAATGGCACCCAGGCATGCGCGTTTCGGACCTGATTCCCAATCAGGAAATGCTGGTTACCCGCAACTACTATCAACGCCAGGACTTGCTGGGACAGAATAGTCAAAACGACTACCCACAGCAAAATGCTCAAGACTACGTGCGACAGAATACTCAAGACTATCCACAGCAGAGTAATCAGAACGACCGGACGGGTCAGAATAATCAGGACTACCGTGGGCCCTTGCCGCAGGGGTCGTTAGGTTTACAAAGAAGCACCGCCACAGATGCGGCAGTTGCTGACCGTAATTCCTCCGACACAGCCAACAGCAAGGGGACCGCCGTTGGCACTGCACTCACCGCCGGTAACCGCAACTTTTCAGCTACAAACGATGTCATTCTCAGCGCACCCGATATCGACTGGGAGTATGCCGTAATCGAACGCCAGAATCAATCCACGCTTAAGACATCTCTGGTTTCCTTCAATCTCGGCAAGGTAGTCCTTGATAGAGACAAGTCGCAGGACATCGAACTTCTCGATGGCGACGTGGTCACAATCTTCTCAAATGCTGATATCCGTGTACCGAGCGTCCAACAGACCAGGGTCGTGAAACTCGAAGGCGAATTTGCAGCCTCGGGCCTCTATAGTGTTCTTCCAGGCGAGACGCTTCGCCAGTTGCTGATCCGCGCTGGTGGAATCACTCCTGACGCTTATCTCTACGCCTCCGAGTTCACACGCGACTCAGTCCGCCGCGTCGAACGCCAGAGGATCGTCGAGTATGCGGACGCGTTGGAGGCCGAGATCGCGTCGCGTACAGCAGGACTAGCCTCGTCAGCCGTGTCCGATAGGGATGCAGCAGCAGCCCAGGCTTCGGCTGTCGAAGCGCGCTCCATTCTCGCACGCCTTCGTCAAACGCAACCGACCGGACGCATCGTCTTCCAGCTCAAACCGGACGCCAGTAACATTTCTTCGATTCCAGACCTGCCACTCGAAGATGGCGACAGGTTCGTGGTACCCAAAATACCATCGAATGTCTCCGTTCAAGGACAGGTCTATAACGCCAATGCCTTTGTCTATAAAAAAGGAAAGCGGGTTAAGGACTATCTGTACCTTGCAGGCGGTCCAGACAGATACGCCGATCGCAAGCGTGAGTTTATCCTGCGTGCAGACGGCTCTGTGGTAAGCCATCAATACAGCAGCTTCGGCCAACGCGCACTCTTTGCCGACCGCGACTTCGAAGACGTCTTGCTTTTGCCCGGCGATACCGTCGTGGTGCCCCCCACAATCGAAAAGGGCTCCCTCCTGCGCAATCTGACCAACATCGCGACAATCATCGAAGGATTCGGCCTGGGCGCAGCCGCCGTCAACGTGCTGAAGTAAGCTCGGCGCGAAGATCAGTTCGATCAATCTTGACCGAGAGCATAGTCGGTAGGAATAACCAAAGCCATCGGACTAGGGTGCCGGCTTGCGCTCGGGGAACAAGGTCAGTTGAAACCTGGCCACGGTATCGGTCTGTTGACCTGGCTGATAGATTGGAGCTTTCCACCACTCGTGCTGCAACTCAGCCGATAGCTCCAAACGGTCTTGAAAGCGCTTCACAACTCGCACATCGAAGCTGTTTTGAGTTGTCCCGGACGGAATAAAGTACTGGTCGACTTTCACGTTGCGATAGGAGGCCTGCACTATCTCCCTCGGGGACAGATGGTACGTCAACCATGCCTGGCCACCCTTCGCTTCCCTACCAGTCGCATCACCCAGAATGAAGCCCTTGTTGGTATAGCCTTGGACTTGTTTGTTTTCGGTATAAAGATAGTTGCCCCCGGTGACCGTATGGGCACTATAAGGGTCCGTGCTGACGCCCTCGACGCGGAGGTCAAGCCGTGGGATTCCAGGAAACTGCGAGAGATAGATTCCTGGGCGAACGCCTGCATGGCGAGGGGCATCGACTGGGCTGACATCGTCATGTACCAGAGAGTCCGAGTAAAGAGTGAGTCGGTGCGAGAGGAAGGGAAGACGCCAACTGAAGTCGAAGGTTCCGAATCTGGCTCCGGGGTCTTCACGCGAGCTCTTCACATCCAGCGATACATTCTGGAAGCTGAAAAAGCTCCTTAGGAATGTGTGAATAGTGATCGGAGCGTGGCCTTTGCCGCCCCAGATAGTGGAGCGCGAAAAGCTCATTTCGACATTGGGAGTGGGTTTGAAACTGATCTTCTCGGTATGCATCCAAGGGTCGTTGGGATCGGAATGTCCCTTCAGACTGCCCACAAAAAAAACATAGCGAAATGGGCCCGTCAACCGCGAAAGCAGCGGTACATAAAGCGGCTCCGTCCGGTCGATCTGGAACGCATAGATGTTCTCGGCGTTGTTGCTATACAGAAATGAACCGCCCACCGTTGGCGCCAACCAGTGGTCGCTCTTCCCAATAGAAATTTCATGATTCAACAGTCGATACGAAAGATTCGCTTCGACAATGCGGAAAGCATTCGTCGCGGCAATTGGGCCGGCTGGGATCGTCG
>JALYIG010000352.1 GCA_030775885.1 Acidobacteriota bacterium
TGTGCTTAAGGAGCCTTCCCAATGCGCCGAATGACTCTGACTACTCTTTTACTGGTTCCGGTGATGGCCCATGCACAGGCCAACACCGCCGTTGAACCTCAGCCGTTCACATCCTCGGCGATGGTAGCCGGGCTTGCCCAGCCTGCTGAGCTGGCGATGAATACCGCGGTATCCAAAGCCGCGCCTGCCGCTTCGATGGCGACGATCCATACGTCCACCCACGCAGCGGTTCATGAGTCCGTGCAGTCGCGTATGACGGAAAACTTCGTCGATGCTGCCCTGTTG
Source organism: Acidobacteriota bacterium (assembly GCA_030775885.1). Taxonomy (GTDB): domain Bacteria; phylum Acidobacteriota; class Terriglobia; order Terriglobales; family Acidobacteriaceae; genus Edaphobacter. Next base: position 286 of record JALYIG010000352.1, read on the forward strand.
AAGGGCGGGACACTGGAGTACGCGATGATGGGCAGCGTGCCCACCGAGTCGTCCGCGCCGAAGGTAACTCGCGCGGTCGAGGTGAGTTTGTCGGACAAGGAACTGGAAGAGCAGCCGGCAGTGAGTCATGTCGTGCTGCACGCGATTGTGGACGTGAATGGCATTCCACGGAACGTTGCAGTGACCCATTCCGCGGGGTCGGTGATCGACCGCAAAGCGATTGAGGCCGTGAGCCAGTACCGGTTCACGCCGGCGACGTTGGACAACAAGCCGACATGGTCGACGGTTTCGATCGCGATCAAGATTCAGAAGCCCTAAGGACTTGTTGGTTGAACGGGCTGACGGTTTACGCTCGACTCTCCGCAACGGGCGGGTGGAGTGTGATGAACGAGCAAGGCTGCGCTTCAGACCTCCGAACGGGAGGAACGGGGCGCAGTTTTTTTGCGCGCAATTATTTGGCGCGGGTGTAGTCGCCGCTCTTGCCGCCGCTCTTGCTGAGCAGTACGACTTCGCGAATGCGGATGCCTTTGTCGATTGCCTTGGTCATGTCGTAGATGGTGAGCGCGGCGATGGACGCGGCGACCATGGCTTCCATCTCGACGCCAGTGCCCGCAGTGGTGGCCGCAGTGGCCGTGATGCGTACGCCGCCGTCGGTCACCGAGGCTTGGACGTCGACGAAGCTAAGCGGCAGCGGATGGCACATGGGGATCAGTGCGGAGGTCTGCTTGGCGGCCTGGATGCCCGCGAAACGTGCGACTTCCAGCGGATTGCCTTTGGGGTTGCTGGGGAGCGCGGCGAGGACGGCGTCGGATAGTTCGACGAAGGCTTCGGCGACGGCTTCGCGGCGAGTGTCCGACTTGGCGCTGACATCGACCATGTGGGCCTGGCCCGCTTCGTCGTAGTGGCTCAATTTGTCTTCGTTTTCCTTGCTCATGATTTGCTCCTCTTGCGAACAAGGATCAGAAGAAGTCCGGCGACGATCAGCAAGATTGGTACCGCAAGAATTCCTCGCTCCCAACTGTAAGCATCGATTTCCCTTGCGCGATGGAGAGAGGCCAGAATATCGATTGTGACGGCAATCGAAAATATCAGTCCGACTCCAAGACCAATGAGCAAAAACGCGATCTCTCGTCTGGTCACAAACTACCTCCGGATGACATTCCAATACCCTAACGCAGAAGTATGGTGATGACATCGCCGGCGTGCAGATCGAGGCCGTCGGGAAGGAGTGCGTAGCAGTTGGCGCCGGCATTTGCGGCCAGGTCGCCGGAGCCCTGCCAGGGCACAAGCCGCACCTCCGGCTGGGGGAGGTCGTGCCGGAGCAAGGCCGGCAGCAGACGGGTGAGCCCCGCCTTCCCGCGAACATCTTCAGCCAGCGTTGCCTGCACGAAATTCGGCGGAGCGACGGCGGCGCCGCTCAGTGCTCGCAGCAGAGGCTCGACGAAGCAATGGAAGGTGATCTGCGTGGACACGGGATTTCCGGGCAGTCCGAAGAACCAAGTCGCATCGCCGTGCGGCGCGCCGGTGGCGGGAAGGCGTCCGAAGACCGCGGGCTTACCTGGCTGCATGCGAACTCCGATGAAGAAGAACTCGGCGCCGAGTTCCGCGAGCACGTCTTCGACGAGATCGTACTTACCCGCGGAGACTCCGCCGGAGAGCAGAAGCAGCCCGGACTGCCTGCCTTCGGCGATGCGGTCGCGCAGATCGTCGAGGGTATCGAGCGCGATGGGCAGACGGCGCGCGTGGCCTCCGGCCGCTTCGACCAGAGCAGCCAGGGCGTAGCCGTTGGAATTGCGAATCTGATGCGGCTGAGGAGTGTCGGCCAAGTCGACCAATTCGTCGCCGGTAGCCACGATTGCAACCTGAGGCCTCTTGAAGACGGCAAGCGTTTCGCGCCCGCAGGCTGCAGCAAGCGCGATCTGCGCAGAGCCGATAGTCAGGCCAGGTACCAACAGCACGTCGCCTGCTCGCGCTTCGCTGCCGCGAGGCACAACGTTATCGCCTACGCGCAACTGCCGTCCCTTCTGTGCGGACACTTCTTCTCTGGCAAGTTCGGCGTGCTCGATCATTGCGACGGCGTCGGCCCATGCAGGCACGGGCGCGCCGGTCATGATCTCGACGGCGCTTTGTGGGGGCGGAGTTGCGCCAGTCCACACGCTGCCGGCGCGCACTCGCCCGACGACCCGGAAGGGACCGCCGGACGACCATTCCACTGCCCGGACGGCGAATCCATCGCGAGTGGCGCGGTCAAAGGGCGGCTGATCGCGATCAGCCCGGACTTGTTCGGCGAGAACTCGCCCAGCCGATGCCAGGAGCGGGAGCTGCTCTATTTCGGGGTGACGAACGTTGGCCGCGTGTCGCAGCACCACGTGGAGGGCCTCGTCGAAGCCCAGCACCTGCGCGACGGAAGTCACTTCGCTCACCTGGCCTCCTGAATCCCAGCAGACATCTCGGCACGAAAAAGGCCCCAGGCTGAAGCTGCCCAGGGCCGATTCCTATGTTCCGTCAGGGTCTACTTCTTGCCTGCCTTGAAGCTTGACTTGACCGACTCGCCGATTCCTTCCAGGATGCCTTTGATCTCTTCGGCGTGTGACCCGGTTGGAGCGAGTTCGAGATACTTCTGATACGCGGCCACGCACTCGGGAGGAGCGGTGATCTTGTTTGTCTTAGGATCCACCGTCGCCTTCTGGATGAGGGCCTGGCCCTTGATGTAGTAAGCGTCGACCTTGGTCGGGTCGGCGGTGATGGCCTTATCCGCGGCGACGGCGGCATTATCAATATCGTTTGCATTGAAAGCCGTCGCAGCCTCGTTGTAGTAGTACATAGCGGCTTTGGTCGGATCGGCCTTTGCGGCGGCATCGTATGCCTCCGCAGCTTCCTTGTTCTTGCCGGTCTTGCCGTATGCCTGGCCGAGTTGGTTTTCCGCGGCTGCCATGAGATCGGTGTTCGGCTTAGTGGCCTTGGCGTTCAGGTCAAGCGCCTTGAGGTAGGAAGCCTCTGCTGCAGCGTACTTGTCCGGCACCGTCGCGTCGGTCGACTTGGCTGCCTTGGCCGTGACGACTGCGAGGTTTGCGACGCCGAGTTGCGCGTCGCCGAGAGTATCCCAGAGGATGGCCTCGTCCGGCTTGGCGGCTGTGGCATCGGTCATGTCTTTGATGGCTTCGTCGTACTTGCCGGCGGCATTCGCTGCACGAGCGGACTTCAGCAGCGCATTGAGATTGCCGATCTTGGAGTTTGCAGCCAGTGTGGCCGCTGCGTTCTTCTTATACTCTTCAAGGGCCGCGCGGTCGGCGGGGCTCATCTTGTCGATGTACTCCTTGCGGGTCATATCGAAGTCGACGACCTTATCGTCTGCAGCGGCCAGCGACATCTGCGGCTGGAAGTCGATGCTGCGACCCTGCTGGAATACCAGGGCGATGTAGCTGCCCGGCTTGATGCCTGTACCCTTGAAGTCGCCGTTGGCGTCGATGGGGAAGGTGTACTCAAATTTTGCGGTTGGAGAGCTTGGGTTCTTCTCCGTCGTCAGCCTTACCTCTGCATTTGTTACGGCCATGCCGGCCGCGTTCTGCACGTGTCCGTGAATGCTGGCAGTTCCCTGCGCCATTAAGTGCGCGGGCTGCGCCATAATCGCAAGACCCAGAAAAGACGCTGCCGCCGCTGCTGCTAACCTGATTCCCAAAATCTTCATTTCTCTCTCCCAATCTCTGTCGCACTCACTGTGGAGCGCAAAACATTCTTCCGTCTTCAACTACGTCTTCAAGTCCACCTGCTCCGTCGGAGAACCAAACCACTTTCTATTCGACGCTAAATCCAGGCATCCGGCAGTATCACCCGTCACAACCCTGTGTGGGCAACCTGACGGGGGCTGGTTTCGCAGCATCACAAAGTTACATGGAACAGTGAGACCAATTCAACTGCCGGCGGCCGGTCTAAGGACGAATCCGGGGCAGCAAGGGTTTCATGATGCGGTAATATCATCAACAACATCGCTGCCGGAAGGCTCGGCGAGCAACTCCAGCGCCGCGGTCTCATCCTCCTCGCGGACCTGCAGGGTGACCCGAAATGCTGCCTGCATCAGGTTATTGACGTTTTCGCCGACCAGGAGACAGTCGACGCCGGCTGATTCGAGCATGCCCTTCGCCATCTGGGCCTCAACCGGGCTCTCAAATCTGCCCACGGTGACCATTCCTTCGGGCGGCGTGGGGGGTGTATCTCCTTCAAACAACATGGCTCACTCCGATCGGAGAAACTGCGCAAATTATTTTGGGTCAACGCTCTGCAGGTGAAAGGTGATGGTGCCCCAGAATAGGCGGGCGCGAATCTGGACGGGCATGTGGCGAGCGTCATCGGTATACCAGATCCATATATTGCCGCGATTCTTGACCACGCCCTCCTCGGCGGTCGGCTCGACCCGGACGGTCTGGAACGTGCCGGCGGGGGTCTTGATCTCCTCCCTGGCCTCGACTTTCATGGTGACCGTGACGGTGCGCATGGTGTCGGCGAGCGGGAATGAAATGTCCTGACCTACCGTGAGGCGCTGCGACGCAGCGTAGAACATCGCCGAGAGCGAGTCGGTGACGCACGCGGGTGTGGAGGTGGTTTGGGTCTTTTGCGTGCCCTTCACCAGGTTCTTCTCCACCATGGTCTGCTTACCCGCGGCGGCGTCGATTGTGAGCTCGCTGGAGACCTTGCGACGGCCCTCCTGGGTGTGCTTGGAGAAGCTCTGCGAGCATCCGGTGCGAGTGTCCAGCAGCGACTCGAAGGTATCGATCACGGGAAACAGCATGTTAACTGCGCCAACCGTGTCGGCGGTGGCGCTCACCTTGAGCTGATCGCCCTGCTGATCGAGATGGAATACCGCGGTCCCGCCGGTGAAGACGCGCCAATCGACGGTGAAGGTGAGGGTCTGATGTGCGGGAAAGGTGTATCCCGGGATGGGTGGCTGCAACGTAGGAATCGGAACGGACGCAGCGGGCTTGGGGCCAAGGCCGAGCAATTGGGCGTGGCCGGCACGCACTGCGGTACCTGCTGCAAGAAGGATGGCGGAAAGGCTGATGAGACGGCAAAGAGGTCGAACAGTCGGCAAAAGGCTTCCCCGGCAGTTGAGTTGGGCGGGGCTCAAGGCCACCACGGGGCGGAAGTCGCGTGGTGTTGCCACACGAGCTTCAAGACCAGCGCGGCATAGATTGCGCCAGCCCCCATTAAAGCATTGTACTCGCGGTGTTTGCCGTAGAGCGCGGGGGAAAAGGCCCCTCGGTCGTCCTGGTTCGCGCCCTCGAGGCGAGCCGCGGTGAGGCGGGGCAGAAGACGGGGAACCTGCCGGGAGTAGGCGTCGAAACCTGGGAAGTGTTCGCGCAGGTAGGTCTCCTCGCCGAGGATGGTGGGAATGTAGATCGCGGCGAACAGGACAGCCAGGGCGATCAAGATCAACCAGCTCGCCGCGGCGGCTGCAAACCCGAATGCGATCAGCATGGAGCCGAGGTAGAGCGGGTTGCGGGTGTGGGCGTACGGCCCGGTGGTCGCCAGCTCGGCATTCTTTTTGACATATCCCGAGGCATATCCGCGCAGCCAGAGGCCGGGAATCACCAGCAGCAGGCTTGCGGCCATGGTTCGCAAGCTGGGCCGGGCGAGCCACAAAAAGACGGCCGCAAATACAAAGCCCATCGGGACGCGTATGCGCCGCGCAATCTTCTGCCAACCTGTCCGTCCGCTCACGTGTCGCCCGTCCGCCTCAATGGTGCAGTGTTCATCTTCTCATCTGGCGGGCCTTAGCCGAGCATCTCCAGCGCGGCAGCCACCACCTCATCCACGCTGATGCGCAACATTGCAGCCTCAGGCTCGTGGACGCGCTTATGGCTGGTGACGCTGGCCGGGTCGCGAAACACATGCGAGCGGGTGCCGAACGGGCCGTTGCGCGCCGGGTCAGTGGGTCCGTAGATGCCGACCACGGGGCGCTCCAGTGCGGCAGCCATATGGAGCGGACCGGTGTCTCCGGCGATGACGACGGCGGCGCGGCGGACCAGCGCGATCAGCCGGGAGATGGAGCATGGGACAACGCGCGCATGCCCTTCGCTGGCAGCAGCGACCGCGTCCGCGTCCGAAGAGCCGTGAACCGAAGCGTTGATGACCGTCGGCACTCCGGCGTTGCCGAGTTCTGCGGCGACACGGCCCAGGCGCTCCGGCGGCCAGACCTTTGCGCCCCAACCGCCGCTCGGCGAGATCAGGCAGAATCGTTCACGGCCTACCCCTTGGTCGGCCCAGTATTCGGCTTCGGCGGACATAGGCAAGACCACGCGTGCGGGCTTCAGCGTCTCGCCCACGGCGGTGCCAAGCAATTGGCAGCCCTGGTTGACGACGTGCGCGGCGGTGATCTCGACGCGCTGGCGATACAGGTTGCGGGCGATGCGCTCGCGCGGCCGGTCTGATCCAGCAACGATGGGGGCGCCGGCCATTCTGCCAACGAAGGCGGACTTCAGCGAGCCCTGCATGTCCACGCACAGGTCGAAGCTGTCGGCGCGGAAGACTTTGCGGAGAGAGGAGATGTCCGACCGCGTGGCGCCGGAAAATGGCCTCTTTTTCCACTCACCGGCGGCGACGCGGTACCAGCGGTCCACCATGGCGCGAGCGGTTGGGCCTACGCCCTGGGAGAGGTCCTCGGGGTCGCCTGCGATCTGTAGCAGGTCACTCCAGCGCGGCTCGATGGCCCAGCCGATGAACCAGTCGGGATGGCGCGCGCGCAGGGCCGCAACCGCCGGCATGGCGTGCAGCACGTCGCCCATTGCACCGATACGTACGATCAGGACTCTCACGAGAGGCGCGCCTCCAGATCGCGAACAACTTCCTCTTGATTCAGGAAACTTGCTTCCAGGTTGAGAACGTCCAGCGGCCCAATGGAGCGGAGCCGGTCGATCGTCGCGCTTGATAGTTTGACGCGGTCCTTCGCCGTGGTCACAAATCCTGTCGCGTTGCTTGCTTTGGCCGCCATAACCAAGTGGTCCACGTCGGCAACGGAGTACGGGTGATGATCTGGGAAACTGAGCTTTCCCGCCACGTCGAGACCGGCCTGTTGCAGCATCCACCAGAAGCCATCCGGTCGCGCAATGGCACAGAAGGCGAAAGGCCTGGCGCCTGAGCTGAGCTGGTCAACGGGAACGGTAAGGATCAATTGCCGGCGTACGCTCCAGACCAGCGCGCCCTCGCGTAACCGTCCCTGCAGCAGAGGCTGGACGCGTTCGCGCTCGTCCTCTCGCAGCACAATCACGTCGGCCCCACGCAGAGCGGCCAGCGGTTCGCGTCGATTGCCTGCAGGCAACAACGCATCGTGAAGATCGTCCTCGGTGACGAGCACTACATCTACGGAGCGCGCCAGTTGACGATGCTGGAAGCCGTCGTCCAGCAGATGAACGCCGCGCTGTTTTGTCGGCGATGCTGCTTCGGCAGCCGTCCCTGCCGCGAAACGCCCCGCCCCAACCCACACCGGCACACGGGCATGGCTCGCGATCAAAACCGGCTCATCGCCAAAGCGGATCGCGGCGTCGGTGGACTCCGCGTCGACTCGCGCCACGCCGCTTTCTTTTCTGCCATAGCCGCGCGACAGCACATCCACCTCCCACCCGCGCGCCTGCAGCAACTCCGCCAGCGCAATCACGACGGGCGTTTTCCCTGCTCCGCCGGCGGATAAGCTGCCAACGCTCACGACGGGCCATTTCAACTTCTTAACGCGCAGCACGCCCGCAGAGCGAAGGCCGTCCTTCACCGCGAGTCCGGCCGCATAGAGCGGCACCAGCGGCAAGGCCCACGAGCGGCGAGCACTCATTGCTTCACCAGCGCAAGCAACGCATCAACCGTTCGACCGGTGGCGCCACTCTGCGCCTCGAATACCTGACGGCCGCGTTCGCCCATGGCCCTGGCCTGCTCGTGTTTCGTAAGCAACTCGATCAGCGTCTCCTTCAACTCGTCCCCATCCTGCACAATGCGAATTGCGTCCGCCTCCCGCATATTTCCCACCACATCGCGAAAATTCTCGTAGGACGGGCCCATCACCACAGGTACACCAAACTGCGCCGGCTCCAGCGGATTGTGTCCACCTCGCTTGACAAGACTTCCGCCCACTAACGCCACATCCGCGATCCCATACACCGCAGCCAGATCGCCAATGGTATCCAAAATCACCACAGCGGCTTCGATCGGAAATCGACCGTCCGGTCTTCGAAGTGATTCAAGCTGGCTGGCTCGCTCGCAAAACGTGTCAACGACTGAAGCAGCAAGAGAAAAGCGTTCGGGATGCCGGGGAGCCAGAACCAGCAGGACTCCCGAATCGCGCTGTGGCAAATGCTGCCATGCATTCAAGACTTTCTCTTCTTCGCTGAGATCGCCCTTTGCTATACCTCCCACCGTACTGCCCGCCACGATCACCGGACGCTCGCCCGCCATCTCCCGAATC
>JALYIG010000353.1 GCA_030775885.1 Acidobacteriota bacterium
GCGCATTCCAGGCCCATGGCGTGTTGGTCGAGGCTATCCACGGTGCAGAATTCCCGACCCGCATTGTCACTCTTTACCTTGAGTTGAAGGCGAAGAGACGTGCTTGCAGCTTGCAGCGTCCCAAGCCAGATTCCATCGACCGGCGATGGTTTGGCCGCTGCCACGAAGGTGTCGCGGGCGAAGTTCAAGGGCATCGGACTACCCTGATCCCAGGTCCCGGACAGCGACACTCCATCGTTGGCTACCGTTCCCTTCCATGAGCCGTGGACTGCCGGAACGGTAAAGCTTAGGGCTTGTCCGTCCAGATGAAAGTCGGCGCAGGCGATGCCGACCGCCCCTTGATCGAGGCTGTCGAGAGTACCGGTGACAGATCCTGAGGGGTCCACCTTCAGATGCAGTTTGACGTGGAGAGGGCCGAGGGTTCCCAAGTAATCTCCTGCGATGTTCGGCTTGGCTTGTGCTCGGGCTCTGAATGGCATTATTGCGATCAGGCTAACACCAAGGAGCAGGCAGAACGCGACTGCTTCTTGACGATGAGAGAAAGATCGACGTTGGAGCGTTAGCATAAACGTTCACCATTTTCTGGTGGACTGCAGAGTTCGGTCATCTCATCGATCTGAGCTTGAAGTTTATCGGCGGCCCGCTGATTTAGCTTCCAGACAGCGAGGAAAACCGCGCCCACCAGGATCACCAGGATACCGTAGCCCATGAGCAGTTGGCCCATGCCCACAGGGTGGGCAGTCCACTGGTTTACAGCCGTTCCCATAAAGAAGACGGCGAGCCCGGGAATAAACGGCAGCAGGTACCATGACCAGACTGTGCGCAATGCATCAAGTTGACGTTCGAGCGATTGCCGGTGGAACTGAAGGCATGTCTTCAAACCCAGGTCTGCTGGCGCAGGATGGATAGACGCTCGCCGATGAAGTTGAAACATCACGTAAAGCGCTCCGGCAATGGTTAGTCCGGAACCCAGACGAAGAAGCAATGCCGGGAGCTTCCACTCGCAAAACCCGAAGGCAGCTACAACAAATACGCCGCCAGCATATTCCCTGATGTTTCGCCAGAATATCCTGCGCTCAAATTTTTGCATCTTGCCGCGAAGGTCTTCCAGAGAGATTCTCGGAGGCTCGGTGGGCTGGCTTTGCCAAAGATCCCGAATGTCGGATGAAGAAGATTCATTGGTCATAATTGCCTCCCTTCTTGGAAGCGGCGAGTGAGAATGTTTTTAAGGCGATGGACCTTTGTGGCGACATTGCCAGGAGAGATGCCCGTCACCTCCGCAATTCCCGCAGCGTCCACGCCTTCCAGAAACAGTAGAACCACCTGCCGATCGAGGGGCCTTAACTCGCGAATCAAAGCCATCAGTCGCTCAAGCGCGATTTGTCGATCGGCAATGTTGGCAGTACCGCCTCTATAATCAGTCACGTCGACATCATCGATGCTGACGAGTTGATACGCTTTCTGGCGACGATTCGTGACAATATGCGACGCAGCGACATTGTGGGCCACACGATAAATCCAAGTGCGAAGAGAGCAGCGCGACTGGAAAGAATCCAGGCTTCGCCACAACGCGAGATGAATTTCCTGAAGCAGATCGCGACGCGTCTCGGGATCCGCCTCGTAAGCTCGCGCTAGGCGATCGAGCGCAGGAGCGTGCGTCCGAACTGCTTCCTCGTAGAGGTCTTCGCGACTGGCCATATTTCGAGGTTTTCCCTTCTGTATAAGGTAGTCACCGAAGCCAGAGATTTCTTACATCATTTGGAAACTATCGGTCGAAATCATTCTCAGTTGGTCAATTGAACCTGCATGATTCTCATTGGGATTGGGCCGACAATATAAGCTTTCCATAAGCCCTGACGAATTCCTCCCGGCGACACCGACCCCATGCCTCCCAGACGCAACTTCGACGCCGAACTCGCCACCCTCGAAGGCCTTCGCAACGTATCGCCCGAAGCAGCCGCACCCGAGCTCGCGAACGCCCTCAATCTTCGCAACAACTTTCTGGTCTCGAAGGCAGCCGCAGTCACACTCCACCACCGGCTGACCGACCTCACACCGAATCTAGCCGCCGCGTTCCCACGCTTCCTCGATAACCCCGTAAAAGCTGACCCTCAGTGCTGGGCCAAGAACGCCCTCGCCAAAGCCCTCGCTGCGTTCGAGTATTAGGACCCGGGGCTCTTCCTGACCGGGATGCGCCACATCCAGCTCGAACCTGTCTGGGGCGGCTCCGCCGACACCGCCGGAACGCTCCGTGGCACGTGCGCCCTCGCCCTGGTGCAGTGCCGCGAGCTCGACAGCCATGGCCTCCTCATCCATCTCATCCCACTACTCGCCGATAAGGAACTCCCCGTCAGGGTAGATGCCGTCCGCGCGGTCGTACAGGTCGGCAGTGACTCTGCTGCGCTGCTCCTCCGCCTCCGCGCCGAACTCGGCTCCGACGAGCCTGAACTCCTCGGATCTTGCTACTCCGGCGTTCTCGCGCTCGAAGGTCCGGGTGCCATCCCCTGGGCCGCAAGGTTCCTCTTAGCCGAGGACGATGCCGCTGGCGAAGCCGCCATGGCAATAGCCCAGACTCACACGCCCGAAGCCTTCCAACTCCTGCGTACGACCTTCGCGAAGCACGTGACTCCTGGTTCCGAACCGCCGTTCTCTCTGCGATCGCTCTTATTCGCCAGCAGGAAGCCACCAGCTGGCTCCTCGACCTCATTGCGAAGGAACATCCACACGCCGTCGATGCCCAGGAAGCCCTCTGCCGATCCGCCCCATCAGCCACAATCCTGGGCCGCCTCAAACAACTCGGTAAGCCCTGCGTCGGGAGATAACCACAAATATTGATGGCGTCAGCAGTCCGGGCCTCTTACTTTAGCCGTTCGCGCTACCATGGGCGTGAGGTCCACGATGGCGAACAGGTACGGAGAAGCGGCACTCATGGCGGCCCGGCAAGAGCCTTCGGCTAAAGCTAGTCCCACAACGCGATGGCAGAGCGCGATGGAGAGGTTGTATCCCACTAGCCCGATCACCCGAAAGAAGGGTTGCCCACGTGGAGCGTTCCTAGGGCTTTGCGAGGAAGGCTTGGTAAAAGGAATCCCTTCAGGTCAATACACGAAGTCGAAGGACAACAAGGCTTGTGCAGTCCGTGCCGCAGCGCTGCTCGCTGAAGGAACGCAGAACTGGTCAATAAGCGCATTGTGGCAGGCAGTGACGGACGATCCTGAGAAAGCGCACAACAGTCAGATGGACGTCGTGATGGCGCTGTGGAAGAACGGCCTGATCGTCAGCAAGTAAACGCTGACCGACTAGGTCTCAAATATCCTCAACACCCGAACACGGTTCTGCTGCTTATAAGGGGCTCGCTCAAAGCTCTCGATGTCACGTTTTCCAGAAGCTCTCCCGATACGATAGGAGAGAATGGTCGATACCAAGGTACTGTCTCCCGAAGCACTGCTCCAGATCTCAACCTCCCTCAACATCTCCATGCACTCGCTCGTTGCCGTCATCGGCCTGCTTGATGAGGGCGGGACGGTGCCCTTCATCGCCCGCTATCGCAAGGAGGCCACCGGCAATCTCGATGAGGTGCAGATTCGCGCCATCGAGGAGAAGCTGGCTTACTTCCGCGATCTGCTGAGTCGGCGCACCACCATCCTCGCCACCATCGAGGAGCAGGGCAAGCTTACCGATGAGCTGAAGGCGAAGATCGAAGCCACCTTCGACCGTGCGGAACTGGAAGACCTCTATCTTCCATTCCGCCCCAAGCGCCGGACGAAGGCTACGATAGCCCGGGACAACGGGTTGGAACCACTCGCCGACTACCTCTGGAGTCAGCAGGCCACGAGCCAGTCGCTAGACGAATTTGCCGCCACCTTCGTCAGCGCGGAGTTGGAAGTGGCGACGGTAGAGGAGGCGCTCGAAGGTGCGCGTCACATCGTTGCAGAACGAATCAGCGAGAGCGCCGAGTTGCGCAAGCTGACCCGCCACCTGATGTTCGAAGAGGGCGTCATCCAGAGTCGCCGATCGATTGACAGCGTCGACGAGCAGGAAAAGTTCAAGATGTATTACATGTATCGCGAGCCGGTGAAGACCATCCCCTCGCACCGAATGCTCGCTATTCGACGTGGTGAGATTGAATCGATTCTCTACTTCCTCATTGAACTGGAGCCCCTTCGCGCGACGTCATTGCTGCGCTCCCGCATCCTGCGCGTCGATGGAGATTGGACGCCACAGCTCGAACTCGCAATCGACGACTGCTGGAAACGTCTCCTCAACCCATCCATCCAGGGCGAGATACGCCTGGAACTGAAGAAGCGATCCGACACTGATGCCATCCAGGTCTTCCGCGATAATCTGCAAAATCTACTGCTTGCAGCACCGGCTGGCCCCATCTCGGTGCTGGGCATTGACCCAGGTCTGCGCACCGGATGCAAGGTTGCAGTCGTCGATGAGACGGGCAAGTTCCTCGCCAACGAAGTTCTCTATCTCAACGCCTCGAAGAGCGCAGCCAGTGGTGCCGCCGACCGACTGGTAGCAATGCTCGCGAAGTATAACGTTCTGGCCATAGCGATCGGCAATGGCACGGCTTCGCGCGAGACCGACGCCTTCGTCCGCGACACGCTGCTCGAAAACCACCTCGACAACATCTTTTCGGTCACGGTCAGTGAGTCCGGTGCCAGCATCTACTCTGCCTCGGACATCGCCCGCCAGGAATTCCCCGACCTCGATCTCACGGTGCGCGGAGCCATCTCCATCGCCCGCCGCCTGCAGGACCCGCTCTCCGAACTGGTCAAGGTCGATCCCAAGTCCATCGGAGTCGGCCAGTACCAGCACGACGTGGACCAGCACCAACTCCAGCAATCGCTTGAAACCGCCATCGAGAGCTGCGTCAACCGCGTCGGCGTCGACCTCAATACCTCCTCGTGGACACTGCTGCGCTACGTCGCGGGAGTAACCGAGCGCGTCGCGCTGAACATCGTCTCCTATCGCGATGAGCATGGCCGCTTCCGTTCCCGCAAGCAGCTCAACAAAGTACCCGGTATCGGTGCGAAGACATTCGAGCAGGCCGCCGGTTTCCTGCGTATACGCGACGGCGAGGACCCGCTGGATTCCACCGCCGTCCATCCGGAGTCCTATCCAGTAGTCCAGCAGATCGCCCGCTCGCTTGACACTCCTGTTGGCGAACTGATCGCGAACCCTCAGCTCCTGACCAAGGTTGATGCTCGCCAGATCGACGCAGGCGCGTTCACCGTCAAGGACATCCTGGAGGAGTTGCGGAAGCCTGGCCGGGATCCACGCGAGCAGTTCATCGCTCCCAGCTTCAACGAGAAGGTCCGCGAGTTTGCCGACGTCCAGCCGGAGATGGTGCTTGAGGGCGTCGTCACCAACGTCACCAAGTTCGGCGCATTCGTCGACATCGGCGTCCACCAGGACGGACTCGTGCACATCAGTGAGCTCTCGAACCGCTACATCAAGGATCCGTCGGAGGCGGTCAAGGCCGGGCAGATCGTCAAGGTGAAGGTGCTGAGCGCCGACATGAAGACGAAGCGGATCGCCCTATCGATGAAGGCACTCATGGGCTCTGTGCAGAAGGGTAGCCAGCCGACCTCAGCGAAACCGGCCCCTCCGCCACAGCCGAGCCTGGACGAGAAGCTCGCCATGCTCTCGACCAAGTGGAAGGTCTCCTGAGAAGAATCGTGTCCGCGAGTCTTGTACGCATCGAACCGATGCCCTTGGCGTTGTGGAGCTTTATCGGGGGATGAGCTTACATTGCCCCGAGTGTTAATTCCAGTGAACTTTCGTTACGCTGCTTCTGGACGCGACTCGGTTATGATCTCCGATCATGTCATTCAGCGACGATATTCGGGGCGCCAAGCGGCGCTTCCCCCAACATGTCAAAGCCTTTGAAGACCTTTTCAGAACGCACCGTATATCCAGTACGGCAAGTGCCGGGGAAGCGCTGTCGTCCGTAAGCTTCCGCGAGGACATGGTGGAGCTGGCAGAGCAACTCATGAAGGTCGAAGGTGGAAAGCTGACCTTCAGCATTGTCTTTGCGATTATCGGTGCGGCGCTGGGAGGCGTCGGTGTGGCGGCCCTGGGCAGCGCCATCGGAGTGCCCCTCGCGCTCATCGGTGCTTTCGTCGGGTTGGCAATTGGGAACGAAGCAGACTCGGAAGGATACACCGCCGCTTTCATGCGTAAGATCAGAGCCTTTGCCGATGGTTAAACATCCACCGCCGTATTCGCCCCTTCTTCTACCACCCCGGAACGATGCAGTCCCTGGTAACGCTGGGAGCCCAAGAACTTAACACTCGAAACAGAAAACAGCATCTCGTGCGTGCCAAGAACACCGCCACGTCAGGGATGGAAAGGAGAACCCTATGCCGCCATTCATCTGGGCAGGTCCTTCGGTGGACACGTCTCACCATGAGGATCTTCTGGTTGCCTCTCTGGCCGATCTAGAGACTCGTGAATATGTGGAGCATGCGAACCCCGTGCTTTGGCGCAAATGCTACCCACGTATTTATAGCGAGCCGAAGTCCGGGCATTATTACTCACCCAAGTCGTGCGCTTGGGAGCTGGCAAAAATGGCACTTATCGAAGAGCAGGAAACAGACATAGAGAGCCTCTACGGAGCACATGACCTCATAGCGATTTCTCATCTGATCCGTTTCGGAGTGCCCATGTTCTGGCTGTCGGACAGTATCGCTGAGGCAATTCGAAAGACTGAGCCTCCGCCAGGGGCTGTCGAATGGGAAACTCTCCCGATGCCGTTCGATGCCGCATGTATTATGCTCCCCAAGGGCGGCCTCATTGATCCCGAATCTGGAGAAGACATCCGGTTTGTCGCCTACGACCGAATCCGAGCCGAGGAGTTAGGTGTTCGGAGCAGGACTGGTGTGGAGGGCGGCTGCGCCATCTTTTGGGCTGCCGTGGGACCAGAGCTGAAGAGGCGGACTTGGTGGATACCAACAGCCGAGGGATTAGTCTTGAACCGGGAGGACCTCGATGACATGCTCGTCGACAATGCTTCTACCTCCGATGCCGCCGCGCACCTCGGCGCGGGTGTTGCCCACTACATTCTCAGCGCCATCCTCATAATGAATGCCAGACCCGAGCTCGTCACCAGCGGCAGTCTACAAAAGCGCGTGATGAAGAAAGGTAACTTGCCGAGGGAGTTCTGGACGCCCAACATCATCGGAGAGCACTACAGGGTCCGGCGGGAGAGCATGGACCATGGAGGTACCCACGCCTCACCCAGATTTCACTGGGTACGAGGCTGCTACCGGCAACAGCCCTATGGACCGGGCGGTGAGTTACGGAGGCAGCAGTGGATCGAGCCATACATGCGGGGCCTTGAACAGTCCACGCTCAACACGGCCCCAGAGGTGCCCTCTACACCCCACGCAATAACTGATAAGGTCTGAGACTCTTAACTTGACGCCTAATGCTGCACACGCGATGACGGCGCTGGCTGCTCGTTAAAACAACGTAATCACCGGTTTAGTGTCCCGTACGAAGTTGCGGTTCTTTGTGACCTCTACCCGGTAACCGCGCACCAAATCTTCCCGCAGGTTTGCGGCGTTCCACTCGGAGTCAAGAACTCCGATGTCCAACAGGCGCCCACGCATCTTATGGCGGTCATAGGTTACCCTGCGCTTCCATGCTGGATACCCTATGAAAACGCGATTGTGCTTAAGCGCGATCTGTTGTGCATCTGCCCCTTGTGGTCTGCATTCTACGAGGAACACGTAGTTCATGGCCGTATTCTGACATCAGTCGACACGATGCGGTTCAGCAGCCGTATCGCACGGGGGGCTCCACCGGGATCAACTGGTGAGTTCCGGTGTCATCCTTGCGGGTCCGCTGGTGTGCCAGAAAACGGGTCCTATTCACCCGGCGATTGGCGTGGGCTTGAGAAGTCAAAATCGTCGTACCACTATACGGTGGTATTGAGGTACACCGGGCTGGCTATCAAGCGATCGATGATCGATCGACCTAGACAGGCCAAGAGGCCCAGGGCAGTAAGCCGTTCACGTATAGAATCTGCTTCGCCCCTGGAGTTTCAACACTCAGTTCACGCTGGCCATGGGGTCTGCGGTGAAAACCGTGCCAGCGTCGCCAAACGCCACTTGGTAGTTGATGTTGTGCTTCCGGACCAGATCCTCGAATACCCACCAGGGTTGCAGGCTAATGACCCACATTCGATTCTTCAGCTTGAGATCGACCTGGCGATCTGGCCATGCGTGTCGTGCGACGATGTCGCTGAAGGTTCGATTGCCTGCCGTTGCACATCGGTGC
>JALYIG010000354.1 GCA_030775885.1 Acidobacteriota bacterium
CTTCAATACATGAATGTAGAAGAAACGCAGAGCCGCTAGCCGTAGGATGACGGTGTTGGGACTGAACTTCATCTTGGTGAATAGCATCGCCTGATACTTGCGAATGTGTTCAGGGCCAAGCTGATCGGGCGAACGGCGGAAGTACTGGCTGAAATGCGTTACGCCGTGCAGGTAGGTGCGGATGGTTGTGTCGGCGAAGTTGCGGCGGCGCAACTCCTCAAGCATGAGCTGACGTAAATGGGTCACAGAGATACCCTCCTCTGCGACACAACCTACCCCAATGCCACCACCGCCCGCTCAGCCACACGCGAAAGCGTCCGCCGCAAAGCGGCTTCGTTCAAGTCTGCATTTCATCAATTGCCGCTGAATCGGGCTTTGAGACACTGAGAATCCACCGCAGCATCTTTACCGCAAACGCCGTTGTTGCGGGAGGCTCCAGTGCGGCTAGTTATCGGTGGGCTTCTCTTCAATGTGGTCGATGACGAGGACGGGCATGGGAACTTTGTCCTTCTTCTGCAGCTTCAGCCCGAGTTGCTTCTGCATGGCGTCGAACAGGGAGATGGGACCAACGGCTGGGTCGGAGGATGGTGTAGAAGCGTCCCCGTTCAAGGGCGCGGCACCTGGATTGTTCGTAGTAGCTGGCTTGTTCAGGTCAGTTTGCTTACTGAAGCTGAGCGTGAAGTCATAGGCTCCGTCGAGGCCGGTGGCGTCGATCACCGGCGCGTGCAGGTATCCAGATGCGAGAGGTGAAAGCTCGATTGCCAGCTGGGGCATGGTCATGTTCTGGCAGGAGATGAGGCGATTGCGCAGAGAGTTGTCGAGCCTTGGGTCTTTGCCATCCAGGCCGGGGCCCTAGTGACAGGATGGGTGATTTGCAGGGTCGGCCTTCTTCATTTTCGGACTTGCCATGACCAGAGCGTATACGTCGGCTGGTTGCCGCGCGATGTGGGTGGTCAATTTGAAGCGGTCGGCAAGGAGCGAGCGGGTCATCTCCCAGACGTCGTCGACGTCCAGGCCAGGTCCCAAACCCGGCATGGGCCAGGTGCCTCCAATGGCGGTCTTGCCGACGATGTCATAGTGCTGATCGTCAAGCCACTTTGGTTTGTTCTCTATCTTTCCTGGATTGACGTTGAAGGAGGTATAGATGAGCGTCTGAAGCGTGGCGTACTGGATATGTACTGTGTTGCCTTCGATGTTCATCTGGTAGTGCGTTTCGTCCGGACCGCTGGGGCGGACGACGGCTACGTCGAACTGGGCGGGCGGGGGGGGCGGCAGAAGCTTGTCGATGTCCGCCACATTGGCAGTGGGCTGCTGATTGACGCTTTCGACGTCAACGACCGGTTGCGGTGTTGACTTGAACTCCAACTTGAGTCCGAGCTGCTTGTCGATAGCCTGAAAGATAGTAACGGCGTTTCCCTCCTTGGGAATGCGGTAGGTCCACTGAATGTCGAAGTCGTAGCCCCCTTTGAGAGCCGTGGAGTCGAGCACGGGCCGATTCAGGTAGGGCGTGGCCACCTGCTTCAGGAAGTCGACGAATGCCTGCATAGATGTGTTGTGGCAGGAGAAGTGTACGTTGGTTGAGGTTGCGGGCGAGGCGTCCTTGGGCGGCGGCTGGTATCGGCAACCGCCCGGCTCGGTGGATTCGGCAGACCTTTTCAGCTTGGGGCTGCCGCCGGCGGAGAGAACAAAGGCCGGGAGAGGCCGCGTTCCGATGTGCGCGATTAGCTTGAAGCGGTCGCCGAGAAGGGGGCGGAGCATCTGCGTCGCGGACTCCAGAGTGGTGGCGGCGGGGAGCTTGGCGAAGATGTCGAAGTGATCGAAGGCGAGCCACTGCGGTCCTCCGAAGACGCCGGAGGGGTCGACCGCGTAAGCGTCTGCGATGAGGTCGGCCAAGGTCGCGTCTCGTATGAGGAGACGGTCCCCGTGGACGGAGAAGCGTATGGCCGGATGGATCCTGTACGGGCTGGCGTGGACGTCGGCGATCTCGAATGCGTCCGGGGTGGGGGGAGCCGCGGCGGATTGCGCGAACAGTGGCGGGGAGAGGAGGGTGAGGATCGCCGCGCTGGCGACTGCGCGCATTGTCATCTTTGTCATTCGAACCGCCTTGGAGTAGCAGGATGATGAGTCTTGGCGTAAGGGCCGGGGCGACGCTCAATTTTCTTATGGGTATTTCTACCGCGTTGCTGTACTGCCGCGCTAGTCTTCGGTGGGCATCCCTCGATGTGCTCGATAACGAGGGTTAGCGCCATAGCCTGCACTATGGTTCCCGTGAATCGGGATGTCGGTAAAGAGCCCCATGATACCCTTTCGCACCGCTGAAGAGCCTGAGAGGATGGCTGGCATGGAACATCCCGCATTAGTCGTCGTGACTTAGGTCGTGATAGCGGCGGGAATTATTGCGCTCAGAATCATTATCAAAAGCTACATGAAACCCAAGAAATAGCGTTGCCTTGTCGCCGGGTTGGGCCGAGGTATTGATTGCTCTTGCATCGAGTTGCCCGTGAAGCGTTCCGGTAAAGTGACACCGAACGATACCCCTTGCGCCCCGCTGGAGAGCCTGAGAGGATGTCTGATGTGACGCTTTCGGCAAAGATAGGGATTGCAGGCATTTTCGTATTCATGGGGTCTTTGCTGTCTACACCTTATAGCGGAGCTTTCGGAATCGCCTCCGGCGCGTTGGGCGTTGTTGCCGCAATACTGGGCAGCAAGTGGTGGCTGGCGGTTCCCGGGACGATCATCGGAATTACAGCAACCATGTTCTTCGTCTTGCGCCACGCTCACTAGCTAGATAGAGGTTGGGTTGGCCAAGACATTTATTGCCGGTGCGTTGAACTGTCTCTGAATCGGCATTTGCGGTAACTGGGAGTTCGCCGCGCACCTTTACCTGAAACCCTGTATCGGAGGTTCTATTCCATTCTCCCAAAGCACAGGCTTATCCTCAGATCATGGCCGCCATCGACCTGAACAATGTGATTCCAACGAAGGGACGGAGCGCGATGCGAAAGTGGTTGTCGATGCTCCTCTTTAGCTCGTGGACCGCCTGCATGGTGCAGGGAGCGCCCGTGATGCCTCGGTTCTTACTGTGATGCAGGATTTTCTGCCGAACCGCCCGGGAAGCCCTGGCTGCTACTCCATGATGGGCGCCATGGGTCCGGCTTTCTGTTCTGAACTACTTCTGCTTCAGTGGTAAGGGAAGCAGCAAAGCTCGCCTTGACACACCAGCAATATACGCGGGACTCGTCTGGAGACGAGAGCCGGTATTACGGAAGCAACCAGACAATTCGCGGAACCAAGTCGGTGTACCAGACTTGAACGTAGCGAAGGATCCCGTGCCTCGCGGCTGCCGCGCCTTGCGGGTTCGCCGGGTACACCTTCGATAGTGCCAGTTTAAGTACGAACCCTCCGGCGTGCGATCCCTACGACTCCGAGGAGACCGGTGCCGAACAGGAAAAGCGATGCGGGCTCAGGACTTAGAGCAGCGGTGCCAGAGGCGGAGAAGGTTGTGGGTGCCGAGACGCCTCCCAACGCCATTTCATCGGCGGTCTCCTGAGTTGTAAAGGTAAAGACGCCCGGACGATTCGTGAAGCCGGTTTCAGTAAAGAAGCCGTCGCCACCAACGGTAAGACACTCGGCGACCGTGCACCCATGTTGTCCAAGGGTGTCGTACGCCGTCGTGTAGTCGGTCAGGAAGAAACTGGCGGTTACGCCAGCCTCAGTAGTTCTCAAAGCCTCCACCGAGGAAACCCCAAGCCGGGACAGGACGGTCTGGAACCCCGGTGAAAATGGCAGCGGCACCCCGGGAAATCCGGGAAACATGGTAACCGCGTTACCCGAGGTGAAAACTGCGAACGAGCCGGTAGAAACTCCCCCAATACTCGCGGTACCGAACGTGATGGCGCTGGAGGTGAAACCATCATTTCCATTGATGTTGATGGAATCGGCATGGGCAACAGCGACGCGGCCGATAGCCAAGACAGAGAATACAGCAAGGCGCTTAAACATGGCGGTTTCTCCAAACCAAAGAGATGAAGAGCATTGACAATTCTGGGTTGCGATGGAATCTTGGCCCCGTGACGAAAGTTAGGACACACCTTCCATTTCCCGGGTTGCCAATTTAACGAACACAACCGCACATTCTTTGGTAACCAGTTTTAGCGATTTTCGTAACCACATCTTGCATTGATCCGCAGGTGCAAATTGGGGCCTCAGCCATCGATCAGATCGCCTAAATAGTCGGTGCAGCATCGGGGCTGGTCTCTGCCGTCGGGACGCCGTAGCCAGCTATTCCAGTGAAAATGCCTCAGCGGTGCGGCTACGAAGTCGGTTGCGGCCGCACTCTTGCATAGACACTGTGAGGATTGTCATTATGGATGCATGCAAACTGTCTTCGAGGCGGCGGGTGGCATCGGCGGCCTGAGCCGTCTTACCGACGCTTGGCATCGTCGGGTGATGGCCGACGACGTGGTCGCCCACGCGATCAGCCATGGCTTCCACCCCCAGCATGTTGAGCGCCTCGCCGCTTACTGGGCTGAGGCACTGGGCGGCCCGACTACGTATTCCGATTCCTATGGTGACGAAACCACTGTCGTAAAGATGCATAGCGGGAACGGAGAGCATGATGAAATGGATCGCCGCGCAATCGCCTGCTTCGACCAGGCTCTGGTCGAAGTCGGACTAGCCAGCGACTGTTCGTTGCGACGAGTGCTGCGCGACTACTTCGCCTGGGCGACCACGACAAAGATGTCTCGCTACCACCAGTCTGCCGATGACGTGCCGAACGGCCTCACCGTCCTACGCTGGTCGCGGGACGGGGTCAAGGTGTAGGGGCCGAGGATGGCGAACAAGCTGAGCGCCGGCGGAGTACCTTAAGCAGCTTCTGAAGAGCATGGAAGGCCAAACCTACAATTTGAAAGTCGCGCAGATTGCTAATTTATTCGCAGATCGAATCCGTCAAGCCTCGGTGGCAGGCAGTCATTGGCGCCTGGGTCTCTGGATACTCCGTCTCCATGAGCCGCTTGATGGCGCGATCGTACTGCTTGATCTTCACCGTCATCGCAGCGATCTGTTCGAGCACCGGACCAAGCGCCTCAGCCAGACCTGGTGGCAACACAGCCAAGCACCGCTTGGCGAGCAAAGGGTGGACGAAGCCGGAAGTCGATAGCCGCAGGGCTTGGCCAACCCACGTACCACATTCACTGCCGCTGTCCGCAGGCGAACGATCAGGTTGCGGGCGCGGATCCACGGGAGGGTTAGCTCAGAAATGATAGTCACGCCCAAATGATCCTTCGGTTCTAGTCGCTTTGAAAAGACAAAGGTACGGACCGAAACATAGGAACGTTGCGTTGGAGCCAACAGATGGGATGATCATCCTTGATTTGGTCGACGAACGAACCGTGAAGGGCGAAGTGATTGACAGGCCAGATGTTCGGTCGAAGCTGGCGTTGCTCTTCCCTAGGCGTTTGCCGCGCCCTCAGACTATTTGAGAGCGAGACTCCCCTGAATCAGGATTTTGGCTAACTACGGTGTTGTCAGTGGCGGGTCGTTCGCAGTTGGATGAAACTCCGTATTTCGGCAGCTGGGGCCCGAAACCCAGTTCTGCGCCTCAGCAATCATCCGGCTAAGCGACAATTGATCGAACGGATGAAGGAGTGGCGAATGCAGAGACGACCGAGGCTTGAGTACACCGGGCAGACGACGGCGGAAATTCTTTCGCACCTTAATACACACAGCGAGTTCTCGCTTCTAAGCGCCCTTAGATGGGGTATTCAGGCAAAGGTCCGTGCCGTTGGCGGCGAAGACAAGCTGACCGACGAAGAGCGACTGGTCCTCGCGGTGCTGGCTTTGGAGAGCGAAGTTAATAACGGGGGATATAGGCAATTCTTCTGGAACTCGTCGCGCAGATTTGCGCCGACCATCGTTGCTTCGCTGCGTAGGATAGACTGCGAGCGGACAGCAACGTTGACGGCGAAGGCAATTGAGGTGCTCGGGCTGAATGCTGTCACGGTGGAGGCCGTTGAGCGGGAAATCCAACGCGAGGATGAAGCGCGGGACGCTCAGCTAAATGTGTTCGATCGGGAGTTCGACACATTCGATGAAACGACGGACAAACTGCTTCGTTTTGTGGTGGAGCAGCAGCGATGGCTCAGCTCCGGAAGCCTGGCGGCTGAGGAGACTTCGAATAAGCTGCAGTCCTGGGCGCAGCTGTTGCGGGACAATCGCGGCGTCATGCCTAAGTCGGCACAATATTTCGTCGAGCACTGCTCCAAAGTGGACTTGGACAATCTTCCACCTCCAAGACTGATCCTGCCTGCGAAAGAACTGTACGCGAAGATGAAGCCGCCACGGATTGAGGCCGCGAACGAATAACCCCGTTCGATTAACATTTGTTGGACAGTAAGCGTTCCTCCCGAGAATCGGGCTTTTGACCAAGTTCACGGGCCCATCGGGTTTGGGGGATCGAGCTTAGTCAACGCCGTTTCGCGGGAGCGTTGTTATTTCTCGCTAAGCCCCGTTATCAACGAGAGACGTGTTTTTGATTCAACTCTCGTCCCACGCGTCAACCAGCAACCGCTCGTCGTGGGCGACAGGGGTTTAGTCCCGCCAGTCTTTTATCAGCCTGGGAAGGACACTTCCAATTCAGCGCCCGAATGATTTACACGCGGCGCAAGTTGTCGATCAGGTCCTTCTTTGAAATGCACACTGCCACATTGCTCCATATTATTGAGTGCTCGAGAAGCTTGCTTTTTCTCTCGCATGATTGCTCCGCCAATTCCGTTAGGGATTGGGGTGCTGACCGTTTCCACAATCCGACGTCGGTGGAACCACGCTAAGGAGATTTCGCACTCGTTGATCCATGCGGCCATCTCCCTTCCGCCAAGAGCCTTAGATACCATACTCTCGATGGCTCCGCGTCCGTCCAGCCGCACCCGGCTTTATGGTGGGTGCCCCGTCCCGGTATACTGGCAGCGCAAAACGAGGTGGCCGATGGTGTTGAGCATCCGCAACTCCGTGTGTAAGGCAGGCATGCTGGGGTGCCTCCTCGCATCCAGCGCGAGCGTTTCCGCCCAGCCTGCACACCCTGCTGACAAGCCCCTCGGCTTCGACCTGGTTTCGGTAAGGCCGCTGAGTCCGGCGGAGAACGCGAGCGGCTTCCGGCTGTCACGCAGCGGCTTCCAGGCGCAAGGAATGCCGCTGGACATGATGCTCGCGTTTGCCTACGACGTCGACTTTGCCCATGGCCAGGTGGTCGGCGGTCCCGACTGGCTGAGGGTACAGCGGTTCGTGATCCACGCCCGGATTGCGCCGGCCGACTCGGCTGCGTTCGAGAAAGTGCTTGACGACCACACGGCGCAGGGTCAAGCCCAACAACAAGCGCTGGTCGGGAGACTTCTGACTAACGAGTTTAAGCTGAAGTGGCACAAGGAAGATCGACCGGCGGATGTCTACTCTCTGGGCGTCGCGGACGGCGGTTCGAAGTTGAAAACCGGCGCGGCGGGAGGGCAGATAGAGGTGACGGGCCGCCCCGGACACCTCGTCGTGAAAAACCTGCCGTTCGCCGCAGTCCTGCGCATTCTCGGCGACCAGTCCGATCGCGCCATCGTGGACACCATCGGTCTGACGGGCACCTACGACTTTACCCTCGATTGGCTGGCGCGGAATAATGGTCCCGCTGTTGCGGTCGGCGGCGGGGACCCGAAGGCTCCACCGTTTGGGACTGCAGTGCGGGAGCAGCTCGGGCTTACACTGGAGCCGAAAAAAGCACCGCTGCCATACATTGTTATCGACTCGGCCGAGAAGCCCGTCATGGATACGCTGGAGGCGCAGCTTGCAGCCTTCCCGCTTCAGCCTGGCGACTTTGGGACGTTCGGCTTTTATGACCAGGCGCCAAAGATCAACTTCAGCGTCGTCTCCTTCAAGCGGTGTAATGACCTGACGCCCAGCAAGAATAAGCGGACCGACATGCCGCTCGATTCCGACTACGTCGCGTACCACTGTCAGCCCATCTCGCGCCTGATCTACTTCGCGTATGTCAACGCAGTGGACACCTACAACGTCCCCGTGGGTTTTCCGGCGTGGGTCGACTCCGACAACTATGAGTTCATCGCGAAGGTTGCTGAGCCGGACGTGAAGAGCTGGCAGAAGCTGACGATTGACCAGCGCCGGGTTGTGGTGCGGACGTTGCTGGCGGACACGCTGAAGCTGCAGATGAAGCTGGAGATGTCGCCGCAAGCCGTGTACCTGCTTGAGCCGGATAAGCACGGCGCCAAGCTTGCCGCTGCGAAGCCCGGGGAGGTGGGCCATCTGCCGGACGGGCGCGTTCAGGACGGGAGGACGGTGGGCATTGTTGAAAAGACAGCGTATTTCCACGAAATGGCGCTGTGGGACCTCGCGAGCAATTTGACCGGTCACCTGGATCACCCTGTGATCGACAACACGGGGCTGAGCGGCACTTACACTTTCACGCTGCCCGCGCCTGCAGGACAGAATGCGAACCCGCATGAGCGCTGGCAGGGCGACGACGAGGGGCCGACCGTCGCCGAAGGGTTGGGCGAACTCGGCCTCAAGCTGACGGCGGCCAAGGTTCCGATGATCCGCCTGGTGCTCGACCACGTCGAGCGACCCGCGGAGAACTAGCCCCGGGGAGGGATGCCGGGCACCCGGCCATTCAGTCGCTCCGGCCTTCGGCAGAGGGGTAAGGGCCTGCGGCCCGGATTCAGCAACTTCGAGCCGTTACAGCTCCAGCTTCCGTGGAGTAACGGGCGGCTACCCAAGTGATTGCATATACCGTGCGGCACTAGCGATCAACGGTACTGCGACGCGTCTGCTCGCGCAAAACAATGTATGCTCCCCCGAAATCGGGCTTTTAGGAAACTGGGAACCGGCTGCGTGTTGCATCGACCGGTTGAGCCCGCCGGGCTTTGCGGTAACAATCACTCCGTCCGGGAACTTTAGCGCAAACGTCGTTTCAGGAGGAAGCTCGACGACGTCATGCTGTCCCAATTCTGTCAGCCCCCACCGCAACCACCGCCACAGCCACCGCCGTCCCCACCGCCGCCACCGTCCCCTCCGCCGTCACCACTGCTGTCCCCACCACCATGGCCTCCATCGCCGCTGTGGCCGCCGCCGTCGTGGCCGCCACTATGGCCGCCGTCATGGCCGCTGTGGGAATGATGGCTCATGCTGCCTGCGTCCCCGCCGCCTGCTTCGCCGCCGGCGCTATCAAAAAAGCCGTCTCCTGAATCGAATGACATGGAGTCGATCTTGTGCTCCGAATACACTTGCCGTCTCCGCTCGTCTGCCTTGGATTGCTCGTCTGAACCGAGGCCCGGCGTGTGATCCATATAGTGGCCAAAAACCGTCTCGCAATCGTCGCGATACTTTCGTGTGTCCAGGATGTGTTGATGCCAGAACTCGTCCACATCATTTGACGGCGGCGAAATGGTATATTCCGGCCGCTTGCGCGCGAGAGCAAAAAGAAAGCGTCGATATTCGAGCTCCACCTGGTCCGTCTTGTCGGAACTCCAGCCCAGACGTCCCATCAACTTCAGCCGAATTGTGTCCAGGTCCAGATGGGTGATGTGCCGTTTCGCCAGTAACCTTTCGAGCATTCCCGTCTCCTTTGCTGACTACGCTCTGCCAGAATATGTCTGTCCCAATGATTCCCAGTCGATGCTGACCGGGTCTCGAGAAATGTAGTCGAGAAACATGCCGCCGTCCGCAACAGTATCAAACGCCGGATTCAGGATTCCCTGAGAAGTCACAATCATTCCGTCGGGCCGCATGCCAATCAGGATAGCGCCATGTTGTTCGCGGAAGTGGTGCGCCAGCTGTCCAAACTTGAAAGCTTTTCCATCGGGGACCTGGATGCTGTGGAGATCCTGCCCATCCGGAGAGACAAGGTTCTCGAACACGCGAGTGATGCCGGGATTGTGAATCTCGCGCACGATCATGGGCACGTCGATCGACCGGACGCAGACGACGCGCTTTCGGTCGACCCTTTCGATGTCCACCTCCTTCCCCGGATCATTGGCTTTTACAACGATCGCTGCCATGAGGTTGATTTCTTTCACCGCCAGGGCAATGGAAATGCTTTCATAATCTGTGCTTGCGTGAATGATCACCTTCCCGGCATCCTTCACACAAGCCCGTTCCATCACGTCTTTACTGGTTGGCTCGCCGCGCACAAACTCGATCAGATCGGGAAATGGATTCCGCTCCGTTCCCTGGGAACACAGCACGATCTGCCTGCCGCGCGATTGATGATCGGCGACCAGGCGCTGAATCAAGGACGTGGTCTCGCCTCCTCGATTGCCGAAAATAACGATGTGACCTTTCATCTCATACTCCAAAAATCCCTTTTCCCGACGCTTGATGTAGTTCCCAATCGAGGCGAAGACGCTACTCAGCGCCACAGCCGCTGCGCCAATGCCTCCGATTGCGATTACCGTGGCTGTAAAGCGGCCGACAATGCTGACTGGAACCACGTCGCCAAAACCTACCGTAGTCACCGTGATTATAAAAAAGTAGGTGTAGGTGGGCAGAAAACGAATTGGACTGCCGGCTGGCTCCTGCCAGAGCATCATTAAGTAGCCCAATACATACAGGGCAAACAGAAGGGTCAGCAGCGTAAGCCACGGAGCCCTGCTCCACCATTTCTGAATTCTCCGTTTCAACAGGAGAAGCAGCATTGCCTAGAGCCTCCGGTGGGATGAGTCTAGCAGGCAGATTGAAGACTCCAATCCCAGCGTTGCCTTTTTTGCCGATGGCTTAGCGAATCGCCGGGTTGTAGGAAGAAACGACTATCGCGCTATCGTCAGTCACCCGAACTCTCGCCTGTCGCAGATACGTTCGACGGTTTGAATCCTCCCCTGAATCGGCTTTCATCTAAGTACGTTTGCCGCTGGTCGGGTCGTCCGAACTTGGAGAAACCCCGTATTGTGAGAGTGGCGTCGGCTTAATTTCCTTCAAACTCAGCCGTAGAGATCCAAGTGAAACCCTTCGGGGCTTCTCCGCGAAGTGCCCGGGCACCTCTGAATGCTGCTACGCCGAAGCCTGCCATCAAAGTGAGCGTACAGATTATCCACAAAATTGACTGAAGGTAGCCGCTCATATTCTTCGACATCAGCCACAAACCGAAAGTGCAACCGAACACGCTACCGATTCCAGCCGAAACAGCGGCGGCATATAGCCTGAATAGCGCGAAGGTGAGCCGCTCAATCACCTTCTGATGAATCCAGGCGGAGCCTGTCGCCACTGCGGCATTTGCCAAAAGGCCGAAGCAGAGATATCCGAAGCCCAGAGTGTCCAAAAGCCCTAGCGGAGGAGGCCATTGAAGACCGCCCGCCTTCGTCAGGAGCGAGCTTGCTATCAGGCCCGCTCCAGCCAAGACAATTAGCGCCACAGAGCACGGTCCCCACAGCGCGCACCACAGAGCCGCACTCAGGGCATGCTGGCGAGCCTGCGGCATCAGTACGGAGGCGACGAACACCAGCGAACCGATCACGAGGCAAAGGAAGACTATGCCTGCGAACAAGATCACTACCATGACATCATCCTATTCGGTTCACATAGGGCCAGCCACAGCAAAACTCCGTGAAATCGGGCTTTTGTCGAAGTGGGGTTTTCGCCGATGCGGTCGTTCTCATCACCTCGCTTTACGGGATTGAGCTTCGAGACTTCGTTGAAACCAAGAGCCTTACTATCTAGGCGGCAACGAATAGACACGAAGCTCACCCGATTCAAAACTGGCATAATGCATGCCATCCGGAGATAAGGAAGCTCTCCCATTCTTTGGCATAGACCGCTCTACGAGCGGCTTTTCCGAGTTTCGGTCGAACACCATCCATCGGCCGGTTCCGCTACAGTTTCTCCCAAAGTTCTCGCGGGAGGCGTTTTCGTGGGTAGCGAATGTGGCGTAGCGGGACATATCAGCCGTTGCGCTAACGATTGACCCGCTGTAATCATGCGAAATCCACGGCAAAGACACGGTCGTTTGGTCCTTCTTCCAGCTAACCAGGCGGCCAGCCGGACTCCCCTTGACGTTGATCTGACCTGCCACGCTTCCATCATTCAGAAAGCCGACGAGTGCGGCGGTTCCTTCATCTCTCAGAGGAACGGACCAGTTCGCGTGATCAGGCGCTTCTACATTCATGGAGCACTGGCGCTTAGCTCCGGCGTAGATGATGTTCGTGGATGAGTACACGTTTGGCCGAAGCTCTTGCCGACAGAGCATGTATGCAAATTGTGTTCCCCAAACTTGCGGTCCATCGTCCCTACGGGCCAATCCCGTGTCCATCGTTGGACTTCCACTGGCGGAGAACCGTCGAGAACGGAATATGTGCGCGGGCCATTGAGTGTGAATTCCTCCTGGAACACGAGAGCGTGGTTCAGGAAGGTTGTTTGTTCCAAAAAGCGATCCAACCGTACGACATCCTTCAGGTTTGCATCTAGGAGTAGAACTGCTGACTTGGACTCACTTGCGCCTTGCGGATCGAGATTGACCGATTGGATTCTAAAGAGCAGCGTCCCGCCCGGACCGCCCTCTGCCTCTCCGTCAGACAACACTTCACCGTATCCATCAGCCAAGTACGGAATGTCCCTGCTTGCCGCGATATTTCCGCGCAGATCGAAGATCAGGATGCGTGCCATCCCATCGACTTTGCGATCGCGCGACTGACGACAGTTTGGGCTGATGTTGAAACCAACAGCGACCCGATCGTTATTCAACCAGACCACGAATCGATAGCCACTGATCTGACCAGCACACTTGTCCGCGTCAGCTTGGAAGAAGTCGTCAGGCAAACCACGGGAAGACAGAGAAACGCGAAAGTCGGGTTTCGGCCGGATCGCTGGCTGTGCCTTCGAGCAACCAAGGAAGAGCCCACTGGTTAGCGCCGCGCAAACGGCTGTCATAGCGAGCCTGTTACGCGTACCCAACAATTCGTCTCCCTTGAGTGCGATTTCTATGTCGCATGTCGCCTGTATTCCAAAGATACGCTCTCTTTGCAGGCGGGTAATGTCCCTGAAAGTCGTGTTGTGCCGGTGAATCGGGATTTTCAGCAACTGAGACTGCCAGGGCGTTCTTACCTTAAACCACGCATGCGGGAGCCAATAATTTGCTAGTTCTCTGGTTCCGCGGCCTGTTTAACTGGGAGTTCGCCCGGCATCTTTACTTGAAACCCCGTTTTAGGGCAGTTATGCTGTTCAAGCCCGGCAACTTCGAATGACGATTTCCCACTATCGGCTCTTTGAGGTAGGAACTAAGTTCCACGTACAGACTGCGGGTAGGTCGATCAACTCGCGTTCCGTAAGCTTCCGTTCGATGCTGCTCGCTGCTACTTTCAGGATGAAGCCTTCAGTCATGATGTGTAGAATATGCATCCGAGTTGCTATCTGGGAGATACGATCGCCACTGACAGCCGAGCAGGTACAACATATCAAAAGAGACCCAGAGTTCTAGATTACCGCAATTAATTGCACGCCAGCCTATCGCACGCTAACAGAAAAGGCTTTAGTTTCAATAGTATTAAGTGGCCAATCGATTGCACACAATCATTTCGATTACTTATCCCCGCCACTCGTAAAGCGACCCCCTCCCCGAACCAGAACAATGTTCATCTGACCGGAAACTCTTCATTGGAAGAAACATGAGACGTCTCGCTTTGCTGGTGTCGTTGATTAGTTCGCCATTCACACTCACGTTGGGGTTACAAGCGGCCGTGATCAACCCCGTCGTGCAGTACAGCTCCATTTCGACTCGAACCGACTCTCGACATTTCACGCTGGGCTATTCATTTAGCACCACAACCGCCTTCGACATCGACGCGCTTGGGGTCTGGGACAACGGAAATGGGCATAGCCAACAAGTCGGCATCTGGAATTTATCCGGGAATCTGCTTGTGTCCACAACCGTTTCGGGCGCGACCGCTCGAATCGACAATTTCCAATGGAATTCCGTCAGTTTTGTGCTGGCGCCGGGAGCTTACACGATTGGGGCCACATACGACGGAGGCACCCTCCCGGCTTACGCCAGCGGGGTCACTGCGCAGTCGGGATACATGTACGGCTCTGACAAGCAGTTACAGGGCACGGGATTGAATTTTCCGACAGACACATACGGCAGCTACGGAACCAATGGTATCCTCTGGGCCGACTTTTCGACCGAGTCGACCGTCACCCCTGAACCCTCTAGCTTATTGTTGCTCGGGACTGGACTGTTGGGTGTCGTTGGTGCAATTCGTCGCAAGATCTATCAAAGAGTGGCGGCTGGGGTACTCTAGTGCCTCGAAAGTCGGTTTTACGGTAAAGTCGCTCAGACGATTCTCGCTGCCGGTGACTTTACCGCAAACCGTTTTCCGGGATGTTTGACGCGTGACGTCAACTCAGACCGATCTGCTGCTAGTCGACTACTTCTTCGCGGAAGTAGCCGTGTGGACGGGAGTTTTTGCAATCATCATGACAGCCTTGTCGACGACGGCGTAGAGCAGCTGGTCTGTGTCGGCGCTGGCGGCGCGCTTGATGTACTCACCCATGCGGCGTCCGGCGGTAGCGCTCTCGGGAAGGTTTACGCCGCGGTTCTTGGCGGAGATGTCGGCTAGCTGCTCGATCATCTCGTAGAAGTTCGCCTCATTCTTGTTGCTGAGAACCCAAGCCTGGTGGACAGTGGCTGTAAGGAGCTGGTCGGGATCCCAGTGCTCTTGTGTGGCTTTGCCTTCCAGGGCGCGGGGCTCCATATCAGCAGCCTTGTTCTGGGCCGGTGCGGCGTCAGTAGTCTTGTTCTGGGCCGGTACAGTGGGCGCGGTCTGGGAGAAGGCGGGGGCGGAACTGAGTGCGACGGCGGCCACGCCGATGAGAGTGCGAGAGACGAAGAAGCGAAGAAGAGTCATAATGAATTCCTTTCGAAGCTGATACGAAGAGGTCGATAGGCGCAGTGCGGATGGGTGCCGTTACTGCGGAGGGTAGTAGCCGTTGCGGCGACGGACGGTGGTCTGGTGCTCCTTGCCGACCACAGCTCCAATGCCGGCTCCGGCGGCTCCGCCGATGATTGTGCCTTTAAGACCTCCCCCGAAGAGCGCGCCAAGAATTGCCCCGCCTGCGCCGCCGATCAGCGCTCCCTTGCCGGGGCCTATGCCGCCCCCGTCCGTCCGGCTGGGGTAGGTCTGGTCACCGTAGCGATTGTCGCGGGTCTCGGCTTGCGTGCGGCCGTTGCGGTCGCGGCCGTTGCGGTCGTAGCCGTACTGGTTGTAGCCGTTGTGATCGTAGCCGTTGTGATCGTAGCCGTTCTGGTAGTAGCCGTTGCGATCTCCAGCGGGCTGGCGCTGGCTAT
This sequence comes from Acidobacteriota bacterium, assembly GCA_030775885.1. GTDB lineage: Bacteria > Acidobacteriota > Terriglobia > Terriglobales > Acidobacteriaceae > Edaphobacter. The sequence continues at coordinate 15,326 of JALYIG010000354.1, forward strand.
TCCGGTCATAGCCTTTCAGGTCGTATGTATCGCTCGTCTGCAGCTGCTGCTGACGCTGACCGTTGCGGTTATAGCCGCTTGGGTTATAGCCATATCGGTTGTAGCCGTCGCGATCGTAGCCGTAGTGGTCGTAGCCATTTTGATCGTAATAATGTCGGGGGTTTTGCAAGTACTGGCCACCGCTTTGACCAGCGCGGACCCCGCTGTAGAAGTCGTCGCGGCCCCGTGTGTCGCGGTCCTGTGTATTGCTATATTGGCTGTGAGCTGCCGTCGCCGCCAGCAGGACGACGGGCAAGGTGCTGAGAGCGAACTTTTTCATGGAGAGCTTGAACATACGTAACCCCGATCGAGGAAAGGTCAGCCGCGGTTGGTGCCGGCGAACAACCCTACTGAAGGTGTGATGCGGAATTCGTCAGGGGCGAAAGGGGAAGTTCAAGTTTTCAAAGGATACTCGAGCGCATGATGTTGGGAGTAATTTGGCGTGCTTCGCGCTTCAAAGCGGATGTTGCGAAGAGAGCACGATCCGTCTCGGTTTTCGACGGAAAGATTCGCCAGGCAACGGAACTCGCAAGGACTCTCCTGAAAAGTCGGGTTTTGAGTAAAGTGCCGGGGACGACGCCCGCGCCCGGTCCCTTTACCGCAAATCCCGTTTCACGGCAGTTTTCGGGAGACGCTAATTTGCAGATGGATGCTCGACGTGATCTGTCACAAAGAACTCCATCGGCCCTTTCTTTGACACCATCTTTATCCCTAACTGCTCCTTCAGGGCGGCCGCGAGCCTCCACTCCAGGCTGTAATCGACGGTTCCTTTTATCCCTGTTTCATCAACCATGGGGCGATCGACAACGCCAACGCCCGTCATGATAGCTGCAATTCGCGCTACGGGCACGTCTCGCCCGCCCCATTTCAAGCGGCCTGGTGCGCTTGAGACCATTCCGACAAGCTCCCCACATGCTGCCAATGGAAATCCCTCATTGTCCGCTGCAAATTGACGATTCACCGGTTTCGGAAGAGGTGTCGCTGGAGTGGGATCGCAAGCTGGATCGTCCACACGATGCAGTCGCAATTGTGGCCCTAGTTTCCCGGGCTTCGCCAGAACGAGCGCGTAGACCGGCACGTCGCGAGTCTCAAAGTGGACTACCAACTTGAACCGATCCGCAAGCAGAGACTGCATCATCAGACGGTATTGGTCCTTAGTTGGATTGCCCTCCGCACGGGCTTCGATGTCGAACAGATCCTCCAGCGACCAAGGCACTTGTGATTCGAAGGACGCGAGTTGCCTGTTCGTCAACTTGTAGGCGAACGCTACAAATTCGGCTAGTCCGACGTTCCTAGCGACATATAAGCCTCCCGTCGGGGTGAAAGAATCGAAGGGAGTCGGATCGACATTCATCGACGACTTGCCGCCTGTTTTGTTCTGCCTAACGGAAGCAACCTCGAACGACATTTTGCCACCTGCCGCTGTCTGCCACTCCGGAACCGGCAACACTTGCGCTGTTGGCGAGATGGCAACCTCTTTCGCTTCCTGCGGGGCGTTAGTCTGAGCGAACGCCGTCACGGTGTGGAGAGCCACGAGGCCGACGACTAACGGCAGCAACTTGTGAGAGGTCTTAATCCGAGGGCGCTGGCGGTTCGTCATCGTTTGAATGCTTTCTGGTCCAATTTAGGATTCAGTTGATAGACGTGCACAGCCCGGAAGCGCTCAGTTTATTTTGGCCAGTACGGATAAGCGATCGAATGCCGTCTAGTGAAACGCCCACAAAGTCGGGTTGTGCCCGTGAATCGGGAATTTGAGCACTACGACTCGCGCGACTCGCCTAAAACCTGGACGGTTAAGGCATGGACAATTCGAAGCAGAATGCCGTCACGGTACGGCCTCTGCAGGCGGGCGGTTAAGGCATGGATCATTCCTTGCACAATCTCGCCAGGGTACGACCTGCGCAGATGTTCAAGCAGCACTGGAACCGCTTCGTCGTAAAATGCCGGGGTTTTGTGTAGATCCCAAACAGACTCGACTCGAATGCCGCGATGAGCCAGATCTAGAATGATGGGCGCCTCAGACGCCCTGAGAAAAGCTTTGTGTCGCTCCCGTGCCGCATCTCGTTCCGCCTTAAGGTGCAACTCACGAGTCACTCCGAGAGAAGTGAATGCATTGCACCAGGCGAGGCGAGGCGCCACCAGGTATTTGGCGGTATAGGGCTGTAGACCGGCAAGCAGGAGGGTCAGGAAAAACGCCAGGGCAATTGAAGACAGCAGCCAGTCGAAATCACGAGCGCCAAGCAGGAAAGGCACAAGTATTCCACCAACGATGGAAATTGCAACGGGGCTGTATAAAAAGATTGGGCTCACGCGAATCACTGTTTCGCATCGCGGACATAGGAAAGACGGCGTGTAGGCAATGCGCTCGAGCGGCAGCCGCGACTTGCATGAAGGACAGACCGTTCTGACGGAGTAGGTTGCCATCGTCATCGAACCGTGAAGCTGGTTGCGTTCTGGGCCTTCAAGTCAAAGTGGTGTTGAAGTGAGTATAGCGCCTGTAAATTGGGCTTTTCAGCAACTGAGACTGCCGATGGCATCGTCTCTGAAACACCGTGTTGTTGCAGTTCGCGCGCTTATTTCTCTCCAATACGTCCGATCAGAAGAGTAGGCTGATTGTGCGGTACGGAGCGACTGGATGACTGAGAAAGCAGACAGCAAGAAGGAACCTGGCTCGTACATCGAATCTCTCGAAGTGCGCCAGAAGAACATTCTGTGGCCGGATGTTCTTCGAGGTGGCCGTTCCGTCGATGAGCTCCTCTGGAAGGGAGCCAGTGATGCTCCTCTTGTTCAGCGTATTGGAATATTGATCTTGGTCTCTGCGTACCTAATCGTTGCGCTGGCTTTAATTTCAATAGCTGTCGAACAGGGGAGTTGGTTGACAGCCTTCTTCGCGTTCGTAAGCTGTGCGGTGGGAGGGTGGTTCATCCGAAACGCATTCAGAAGATGGGCAAAACCCTCACCGTAACGAGCCGCCTGTGAATCGGGATTTTGTCGAAGTAAGGCTTTTGCCGCTGGACGGAGTCATTCTCATTTAGATGAAACTCCGTTTTCTAGTTACGTACCAGTGGTGGCGGAGCTGGTCTGCGCGTGGGCCAGTTCACAACGGCGAAGTTGAGGGTGAAGAACGATACGAGGAAAGCAACTTGGGACAAGCCATCAAAGGGTGCCTGAGTATCAAGGTCGATGTACGTGTGAGCGAAACCAAGGTGCTTCCCGTAGGCCAATATCGACGCACTTCCGATCAGCAGTGTCGTGTTGAATGGGAGCCAAACAGTCATAGAACGGACGAGTGTTCGGGCGCGTTCCCCTAGCCAATATGACAGTGCATTCGCCGCCGTGCTCATGGCTGCAGCCAAGCCCGCTTGGACCACCAGAAAGATAACGCCGTCGAAGGCAAGCCATGCGAGCGCGACCATCCAGATGAGCCAACAAAGGGTCCAGCCCGTCGTCATGGGAATCCGGCGGAATCTAGTGCGTCGCAGCCAGCCTGGTACTCCATAAATCATGGCTCAAGAATAAGCGAGAATCGCTAGACTCCTGCAAAGTCGCGCTCATTTGCGCAGTCGACCTGCCGCTGAACCGGGCTTTGCGGTAACTGGGAGTTCGCCGGGAATCTTTACTTGAAACTCCGTTTTCGTGGAGTTCAGAACTCTGCTGGGCAAGGATAATTCATTACTCGCAGATCGAAATTGCTTTACCATAATCGCGGCAGTGGGAAGACGGCTCGGCGGAAGCGAGGGACCTCCCGATGAAATATAGCCAGCGGGCGTTGAGCGCGGCCTTTGCGCTGTTTGCGCTCTCGTTGGGGATGCGGGGCCAACAGAATCGCCCGACCAGTGCAACCGAGCCTGTGCGAGCCAATCCGGAGACGTTGCCGAGCGAGGACGCCGTGCCGACGCTGAATGCCAGCACGCACCTGGTGGCCCTGGATGTGGTGGTGACGGACAAAAAGGGGCACACCGTTCCCGGGTTGACCCAGGACGACTTCCACATCTTCGAGGATGGTCGGCCGGAGGCGGTCAGGTTTTTCGAAGAGATGCGCCGCTCGATCCAGCTCTGGTCGCAAAGCAGAGGGCTGAGCTGGCCGCGAAGCTTCCGGTGAATACCTTTACGGACTATGAGCCATTTACGGGGACACCGCCGACGGTGTTATTGCTGAATGAGCTACTCGGTTTGCCTAGTTTTGACGAGGATCCGCTCTACCATCGGATGCTGGAAATCGTTACCGTGCGCGATGTCTACTCTGACCAGGTAGGAATGTCAATTATTCCGGCGGAGAAAATCGTGTTGCCCGCGAAGTGACAACTCGGCTATTCGATGCCGGAAGTAACGAACTACCCGACGCTTCTGGCCTTGCTTTCGAGCTAGGACCTATTCTTCCTGACCGAAAGCGATCTGAGCAAGTTCGCCGACCAAGGTTGTTCACTCTTGGTATAGGGTGCAGATTCACTGATGTAACGCGACCGCGGGGGTGGTGTCTATGTAAATGGAAGAAGTGGGTATATCAAAAGCGGCGACGCGGTTGGTTGCGAGGTCGTGGACGCCGACACGAAGGACATAGTCGCCCGACGCGGGAATCTGAGTAGTTAGGTCGGCGGCAACGGCGGCGGTCTGAAGGCGCGGATCGTCAGAGCCATTGAAATTGACAGACACAGCCGACCGTTTCGAGTTGATGCCATGCCCCAGCGAGTCGTAAACGACTGCAATTGTCTCCAATTCTTCGACGTAACCGGTTTTGTCCGGAGCCATGATGAGGGCCAGCTGATCGGCGCGGACCACAAAGTGGAGACTATAAGCCCGGTAGCCCTGCGTGCGGAGGGATTCGCTGAGGAAATTTCCCGGCGGGGCGGATGCACCGGCTGGGTCTCTCGTGATTTTGGCGCTAGGCTCTACGGTGGCCTCGAAAATCACTTCATCGGGGGTAGCTGCTCCCAGGCCCATGGCTTGGCGCATCGCGGTGCTTTCGGCATTGGGCGGGGACGGTGTTGACACGACGCTGCCGCGAACTGAGCCCTTGTCAGGGCGGGCAAAGTAGCCTCCGCGATAATCGAGGGCGATGCCCTTCCACGGGGTTCCTTTGGCGTCGACTTCGACCTTCAGCTTACGGTAGTGGCCATCCCAATTAGCATTGGCGGGGGTGTAGGTGAGGGTGTAGAAGTGTGCTGTGCTGTCCACAGCTGAAGCAATGGTATTGCCGATCTTGCGGGGAACATGGCATCCGAGACCAGACGAGACTGCGCCCGGATCGACGCTGCCCGTGCGATATACATCGATGCGATTCTGCTGGAGGGTGTCGGTCCACTTGCATAAGAGGTCCCCTCCACTCGGGTCGTCGGGATTGTCGTGGCTCCCATTTGACGAGACATCGTTCCCGATGAGGTAGCTGAACCAGAATATGGTTTTGTGTCCCGGAATAGCAGCGAGGTATCCGATCAACTCATCTACTGCAGCGCCGATGATCTCGCGTCGTTGAAGATAGTTCAGGCCGGGCTGAGTGAAGATTTCGCCGGGCTTGGTCTCGACAGCGGCACTCAGCTTGGCAGGATCCGTGGTGAGGCCCTGCACCAAGTGCAATTGGGTGTCCAGCTTCAAGATGATGAAGGGAGTGCCGGGCGGGGCGGTCCTCAGATAATCCAGGAGCACGTCGTGTTGGCCCTTCTGCGAGTAGGGCGGAGAAGTCAGCGCATCGAGGACGACGACGTTCACGGGAGTGCTGGGGAAGGTTTTGGCGTTGCTAAAGGTGTTAGCCGGAAGGTTGGCGGCGGCGACTGGAGTGAGTTGCTCCCGGGCGACAACGGGATCAATAGGGGTGTGCTCTTCGAAGTTCCGGACAATCTGCTCGTGCCCGTCCTCGAAGAGGTGGAAGGCGTCCTTGGTCAGCCCGGTAACTGGAGAATTCTTCCAATCGAAGACCGACACGTCGAGGATGACGAGGTGAGTGCTCTCGTGGAGTGTCATAACGACGTTTGGACTCGGCGCAGGAGTGCTTATGGTGTTGAGCGGAGGAGCGGGTGCGGTTTGGGCGACGACCCGCGAAAGACTAATGGGGAAGCATGCGACTACTGCTACGAGAACGCGGACGCGAAAGAGTTGGCGCGGCATGCTTGCGGTATCCTACGTCGGTGACAGCGGAGCGGTCGAGGAAAAGTATGCGACCGTCAGACGGCACGGTCGAAGAGAATGCTGAGCAACGTTCAAAATGACGTCAGGCGCCCCGAAATCGGGCTTTTGGGACACTGGGAACCTCCTACCTATTGGATCGGGCTGGGGCAGTCTCAATTTTCCAAAAGCCCGGTATTTCGTGCGCCACGGGGTTTTGAGTGCCATTGCTAGGATTGTTTCCCGTTTGTCGGCCGTCCGCCCGCAGCGATCATTTAGACTGGCCCACATCGATCCGGATCGCGGCTGAGGGTGGCATGAAAAGTGTAAGAAAGACAGCGGTTGTCACTGTCTTGTATATCCTCGCCGGGTTGCCTGTCATTTACTCGCTGACGCTTTAGTTGTCTGTTCAATTCTGAACGCGATGGTCGTGTTGCGTGGCGCATGCGCGATGGTGCCGCGCATGAATGGGGCACCCCGGGGCGGCGGATGGTGACTAGTTCGCGGATGGTTTCGATACGGAGTCGATGACCATCACCTTAGCCGGCGCTTTGAGTGCTTCCAGTTTGAGGCCGAGCTGCTCCTGAATCGCGGTGAAGAGGCTGGGGAGAGGGTCCGCATTCGCGGCGCCGTTGTCGGTGTTCTGCGGCGGAATCCTGCCGCCGTACTGCGACTCGTCGGGCGTCCAACGCAGCTTGAGGTCGTAGCGATCCGGCAGGGCTGTCTGGTCGAGGACGGGCCGGTCGAGGATTCCCTGCATGACCTGGGCGAACTCCTCCATGGTTCCGTTGCGCATGAACATGGTGCCCGGGGGGCCGCCCATTCCCGGAGGGCTGTTGGGGTCGGCTCCACTTTTGGTCAGCTTCGATCCCGTTTTCGTCACGGACAGCACGTACACCGACATCTGCCTGGTGTCGTTATGAAACCTGAGGGCAAAGCGGTCGGCGAGCAACTTGCGAACAATGCCGCGGGCCTGCTCGAGACTGGGCAAGCCCTCGTGATCGGGCAGCACATCCATGTCGAAGTGGTCGGTGTTGATCCAGTCCGGGCCGCCAATTGCCTGTGTGGGATGGAGGTTGTAGGCGAGGGTGATCATGCCGCTGACGGTGAAGTTTCCGGCGATCAGATGGCGTCCCTGGAGGGTGAAACCGCCGCGCGCATGGTCGGGATCGGTGGGCTTAATGGTCGCAACTTCATAGCCGGGTTCAAGCTTCGAGTCCATGAGAGTGAGCGCGGCGGTGGCCTTGGGAATCTCCCATGCGGCATCCGCAGTGACATGTTCGAGGGTGAGCGGAAGCTGTTGTGAGCCCTGCTTCCAAGTTCCGACCGCCTGCTTGCCGTCGGGGCTGAGCTTGCCGTCGAAGCTGGCATCCATGCCGAGGATGGTGAAGTTGAGGGCTGCTTTATCGAGCGACAACGTGGTGGTGCCCATTCCGCCCGGGCCCTGGTCGATGCTGAAGATTTTTCCCTTCAAGGCTCCATCGGATTTGGTTACCTGAAGCACGACGCGACGATCCGGATTGGAGTGAAGTGTGCCCTGCCAGGTCTCAGGGGGATCCTGTGCCCACGCGGCCGGTGACAGCAGCGCGAAGAATACGCTCGCGAACATTGCCAGTCTCTTCATTGAGGATCCCTCCCAGAATGTCTAGAGGGTACTCGCTCGATTTGTGCGGCTGCAACTTCGCTGTTAGCGAGGAGGTTGTCGGTGGAGGTTTCGGAGCCAGGTGATTTGAGGAACGGCTCGACAGAAATGCGCTGGTAGATGACGTCGAGGATGGTGAGGAGTTCCTTGCCGCCGGGGGCCTGGAGAACTACGGTGTCTCCGGCGGCAGACTTCATCAATGCACGTCCGAGAGGCGACGCCCAGCTGATGTCATGGGAATCTCCACCCAAAGGCCGGATGAATCAACGCGGACTTTCTCTCATCGATCAACTTTTCCCTAGCATTCAGGCGAAGGACCATACATTGAGAAACGGAGAGGATGCCGCCAGCCCGGTTCGACCCTCAGTTAGATGAAACTCCGTATTGCGTGCATCAAGACAGAACGCTTGTCTCACGCCGAGATAATGCTCGGTTGGACTGCTGCGTTTGTTGGGAGTGATTCGGTATTTTCGCATAACCACACCATCCGTTCGGAATCTCGGAGGTATTCGACATAAGTAGGCACGCTCCATAATCGGCTCAATTCAATGTGCCAAACAGAAAAAGCGCTAAACGAAAACTACAGGGTCCTGAACGACGACAAACTCCTCAAGTTGGCGGCGGAAGGCGGCCTCACCGATGAGGCCGGACAGGTTCTTAGCAATGAACTCTCACGGCGCAACCTCACGTTCGAGGACGCGAAGCGACGCTTTGCTCCTCAATGGCTTGATGAAGCAGAGGTGGGCACAGTTGGTGTCCTCGTGTTCGAGAATGGCGAGCGCATTACGGCGGAGGTTACAGGGCTGAACGAAGAAGGAGATCAACTCTCTGTCAAAGTGATCTCTTCGGGGAGCGCCTCTCTGAAGGGCCATCGGAGCCATCGCGACATTCCGTTACACAGTATCGCTTCCTTTCAGCCGCAACCTCACCTGATGGAGCAGTGGCCATTCTCTGACCCATGCCGACAGAGAAGCTCGCGTCCACGCATTCTCTTGATGTCCGCAATTTTCCTGTGCACGACCGTGGGCAGTTTGCCTCTCTTCCTGTTCCTGATAGGCAGGCCCTACGGACTACAGCTGGCGTCGATTGTCAGCTACACCCTCGTCGTGGTGTTCTTTACGTTTGCAACGACGGGCAGTCGTGGCGGTAAGGATGTTCCCGGTTACAAGTTCACATGTCCAGCCGTAGAGGCCCAGATTCCCCAACTGCTTTGGCGACACCTCATTTGTCTCGTTGCGCTTTTCGTTCTCCAAACCGCAACGCCTTCGGTTCATCCACACTTGCCCGACTGGTGGAGTGTGCGAGACAAGAAAGGAATGGCCCCTTTCGATGCGGCTCTATTCTTTGCATGCTTCAGCCTGGCATGGACCCAAATTCTCACCAACAAGTCTCTTCTCAACCGTGCGCACCGCGATTTTTCTGCGTAAGCATTCTGGATGATCTGCTAACCGGAAGCCAGTATTTGGAAACGAGTTCGGCTAGCCGGTCGGGCTCGCTAACGTCAGGGACGATCACGGCTGCTGGTAAAGTCGGGTTGTGCTCGTGAATCGGGCTTTTGAGCAACTAGGCGTCTCTACTACTGGAGGCCGAACTGCCTGCGAAGTCGGCTTTGCGGTAAAGTCGTCCGGGCGGGTCCCGTGCCGCCACTTTACCGAGAATCCCGTATTTGAGGAGCATGGTTGCCCCACGGTCACTCAGGCAGCATGATTGCAATATGAGAACACTCCAGTTGCTTGCCTTCATCGGATTGATGCTCGGAACCAGTGAGAGCGGATGGTCGCAGAAACCAGTCGTATCCCCGATTGTTGATGTTCACCAAGCAACAGTCGTAGCGTTCTATATGCCTGCATTGAGATCAAAGAGCGTTGATGCCGACGATAACGAATCTCTCCAGGACTTTCGCCTCTATGCTGCCCGTGTGAAAGATCCTCTGGCTAAAGCTGGAATCAGATTTGAAGAACTGTATGTCGGCTCATTCCGCATTCGCCTTGGATCAAAGACTCAGGTCTTTCATTCGACGAGTGGCGTTGGCTACTACCTTGTTGCGCCAGGCAAGAAGCCACATGTCGAGTATGGGGTCATGACCGATACAGACCTTCTAGTTGCTAAACAATTTCGGCATCGCAATCCCACAAAACTAGCTGCAATCGTCCTTGGCTCCCCTAAAGTCGGGTTTTCGGTAAAGTGAGTCAGGGCAAAATCCTTGCACACTGCTGGAGAGCCTGAGAGGATGGCTGACATGGGGGATGGATGCCACGCTGGATGGGTGCATTACTGCTAATAACATTCGGGATTTGGGGTGCCTATGCGGCAGTCACCGACGCCCCCGTGAACTTTCGAGGATCCACAAACCTCTAGGCAAATGGCAATCAAGACTATTCAATTATGGCTACGCCATTTTCTGTATCGCCGGGGGGATAGCAATTTGGGTCACCCGCTAAGTTCCAATTTCTTCACCACCGGGTTCGCAATAGCTATGTTGGCGTACGCCTGAAAAGTCGGCTTTGCGGTAAAGTCGTCCGGGTCCCGTGCCGCCACTTTACCGAGAACCCCGTTTTGCGCGAATGCGGAGTTCGCTGACGGCTATAAGGCGGAATCATGCCCATGTCACTTCTTCGGAATGAGTTTGATTTCGAATATTGAGGGCCACTCTTTGCCCGTGACGAAGAGGCGGTCATGCTGCGCGTCGTAGGCGATTCCGTTTAAGACTGCTTCGCCGTCCAGCTTGAACATCGGTGAAAGGATGCCAGTAAGGTCAATCCAGCCAAGGACGTGTCCGTCCTTCGGAGAAATGCGCGCAATACGGTCGCTGTGCCAAACGTTCGCGTAGATCTCGCCTTTCACGAACTCAAGCTCGTTGAGCTGATTGATTTCCGTGCCAGCATCCTTCACAACGATGGAGCGGGTTTCTTTGAAGCTGGCAGGATCACGGAAGATGAGCTTGCTTGAGCCATCGCTGGTGACGAGTTCGTGGTCGGTGCGCGTCATGCCCCAGCCTTCGCCGCTATAGGTGAACTGACGCAACACTTTTAACGTGACGCGGTCGCGGACGAAGCCGACGTTCGTTTGCCACGTCCATTCATAAAGGTTCGGACCCCAGTCAACGATGCCTTCGCCGAAGAACTGCGGCGGCAGGTCGGCGGTCTGTTTTACCGTACCCGTCTTAGGGTCATACACCAGCACTTGAGAATGTCCTTTGAGTCCGGTGCCTTCGTAGAATAGGCCGTTCAAGTAGAAGAAGCCCTCGGTGTAGCTGGTAGTGGAATGCGGATAGGTTGCAACGACCTTCTACCCGTACACCGGCGTTGCTGCACCAGCGACAGTATGCGGAATCATCATCGCTACTGCAACGAGGTGCTTGATCAGTTTCGGAACGCCTTCCTGCATGTC